>NZ_DBMAFI010000008.1:0-103917 GCF_057864385.1 Bilophila sp.
GCCCGGCTCAACGGGACGCTTTGTCCCGCAGCGGCGAGAACGGGTTATGCACCTCTGCGCGACTCCTGTCAACGACTTTTTATTTTTTTCCTGATTTTTTTGACGGGAGACACCCGTTTCTCCTGTGTTTTCGCGCAGGTCTGGATATAAAATTTTTCTAGCGCGCTTCCCGGACACGTGGGAGGGGCAAGGCTTGCTCCCACACAAAAAAGCAATTGCCCCACAAAAGCTATCTACAAGGCCAGTTGCGAGGCTTTCCCCCATCACGCTCCATCCGGGCAGCAGCTCCTTAAAGAGTATGGGGGAAAGCTGTAAACTCCCCCCTGTTGGCCATCCATCCAAACTTGGAAGAATAAAAGTATTACAGGGCCAGCGCGTCACGCTTCGCGATGGCTTCCGCCAATTCCTCTTTGGCCTCGCTCAACTTGCGCTGCAACTTGGCTCTTTTCTTTTCTCCCTTGCCTTCTGCGACAGCCTTATCGAGATCCGCCTGCCGCTCCTGCACTTTATCTTGCCTTTCCAAAACCTTGAGTTCTGCCTTGGCGCGCAGGCTGCCATCCGAACACCATCGGCGGACTTGGCTGAGAGCTTCTTCCAGTCCACGGAGCTGCTCCTGATTCCCGTGTTTTCTGGCATATTCCATCTTTGTCTCGATAGCCTGCTCCTTACGCTTGCACCCACCGGCAAAATCGTCGGAAGCGGAGCCCGTACCGGGAAAAGAGATCAAGGCAACACCAAGTGCCGCAAATAAAACTGATGTTTTCAAAGGCTATTCTCCCATTTGTTCATCGGATTCAGAACATCTCTTATATGGTTGAAAAGAGTTTTCCGTCAATTGAAATGCTTCCGGCAACAGTACGGATTGCAGCCCCACACTGCACCATACCGGATTATCGGGGCTTGCTCGTCAGATGCTGGGGTCAGGAATATCCGCCCTCTCTAATGAAACAAAAAGCATGGACGGAACACAACGTACCGGAGGCTATACCGCAGCAAGGCGCAGCCCATTCGGGAGGAACGCCCCCTTGCAGGGGTACGCCTTGAACTTAGGCCCTCCCTCACGCCGACGCCTGCCGCTCACAAGTTTTTATCCCTTTTCGGATATGCCGCAGACTCCGTTTAGGCGGCAGATGCCCCCACAGAGGGACAACGGCCCCCATTGGGGCCGCACTCGGCCGTACTCTCCCAAAAGAGTTTATTTTTACCCATAGATAGACTATAATGTCTTTCTAAGGGCGAGGACGGTACATTCTACCGTAAAAGACGGTTGCATGGGCATCCTCCCCCTGCTATGTTGAAGGACGTGTTTGTATGAGGACTTGGCTTCCGGTGAAACGGAAGCGACTCCTTTGCGCTTTCATATCGACACTCTATCCCTGAAAGAGATTTTCATGGCAACGCTTCACGATAATGACAACACGCTCCTGGCTCTTATAAGAACCACCTTCGACGCACACAGCGCCGTCCTCTTTTTGCCGGATCAGTCCGGCAACTATACGGTCGCGCTCTCTTCCACAGACAGCGAGCCGAACGTGCAGGAGGTCAGCATTGCGCCGGGGAAGGGGCTTGTCGGGTGGATTTTGCGGCATAAGCAGCCCGTCATCGTGAACAACCTTGATATGCGGCATACCTTCCTCGGTTATTATGATGAAAACGACGAAGGCGCCATTTCCGCATTCATGGGCTGCCATATCCCAGAGGGCGGGGCCTTGTGCGTGGACAGCGTACGCCCCCGTGCCTACACTGAAGAAGATCAGCTTCTCCTCCATCGTTTCGCCCGGCACCTCGCCCGCCAAGTCCATTCCGCCGGGCTGGCATGCGACGCCGAAGATCTGCGCCGCTATTTCACCCGGCTGGAGCAGCTTTCCGAACTCAGTGCGCAGACCCCGCATTGGCGGGAGTACCTTGGGGCCTTCCTGCGCCTGATGGCCGAGAGCACGGAGTTTGAATACGTCGCGTTCGCCACCGCGCAGGAAGGCGGATCCACATATACGGTGGAAGGCGAAAACACGCCTCTGCTCATTACGGAAGACGGCATGCCCGAACTGCCCCTCACGAGCGGCGGCCTCGTCAGCTGGGTTTTCCGCAACGAAGTGCCCGTACATGCGGAAGGAGGCGATGGCTCCCCCAGTACGCCGCTCTTCGGCAAGCTGCCGGGAGTGCCCAACTTCCAATCCGTCATGTGCCTGCCCGTGCATCTTAATAAGGTCACTTGCGGCGTCCTGTGTTTCGCCGGGCTGAACCCCCGTTCCCTGTCCCAGAACTTGCGGACGTTCACCAAGATTGCCGTAACCTATCTGGCGCAGTACCTTGAGATGCTGTATCTCCGCCACCGGCTCAAAAGCCTGTTGCCGCGCGCAAAAGTACACCGTGACGGCGCAATGGCCTATGATCCGGACTCTGCGCCGTCTGCCCCGATGAATGAGGAAGATTGATCCATGCTCCGCAAGCACATAGCGATCGATCTGGGGACTGCGAACACGCTGGTCTTTGTCCAGTCTCAAGGCATCGTCATCAATGAGCCTTCCGTTGTCGCTGCGGATACCGTCAGCGAACGGTTCATTGCCGTGGGCAAGGAAGCCAAAGGCTATATAGGGAAGACCCCGCAGCGCATTTCCACCATCCGCCCCCTCCGGGACGGCGTCATCGCTGATTTTGATGCGGCGCAGGCGCTCATCGCCACATTTCTGAAAAAAGCCATCGGCAACTGGCCGATAAAACCGGATGTGGTCATCTGCGTGCCGACAAACATCACGGATGTGGAGCGCCGTGCCGTAGCCGAAGCTGCTGCGATGGCCGGGGCCCGTAACGTGAAGCTCATTGAAGAGCCCGTCGCCGCAGCAGTGGGGGCGGGGTTGCCCGTGCTCGAACCCGTGGGCAGCATGGTGATGGACATCGGCGGCGGGACGACCGACATCGCGGTCATCACGCTCGGCAGCATGGCCTGCTCCACCTCGCTCAAGCTTGCGGGCGATGCCCTGACCGCGGCAGTCCAGCGTTTCGTCCAAGAACAATACCAGATCGTCGTGGGCGAAAATATGGCCGAACGTATCAAAATCGCCCTCGGTTCCGTCGCCCCCCTTCCCGCGCCGTTGTCATTTGAAGTTTCGGGCAAGGATCTCACAACCGCGAGCCCCCGGACTCTTACTCTCTCCGATGCGGATATTCGTGAAGCCTTCCAACCCACCATCGAAAAGCTCGTCGGCGCGATTATGGGAATGCTGGAAGCCACTCCGCCCGAACTGGGGGCCGACATCATGCGGCAAGGCATCTTGTTGACGGGGGGAGGGGCGTTGCTGAGAGGCTTCGCCGACCGCATCACCAAGGCGGCGCACATCCCCGTGCATGTGGATTCCGATCCGCTGACCACGGTGCTGCGCGGCGCGGGCATCACTCTGGACGATCCCGAAAAGTATAGGGATTTATTGATCGAATGCTGAAGCTGGATCACCGGCGCTTCCAAAGGCACCCTGTCCCGATTGCCCAAAGCAATACCGGGCTGAACAAATCGGGAAATGTTTCCGCCATCCCCACAAGCTCTTCACGATCCAGAAAATGCCCCTCCCGCAATGAGTCAGGGGGCAGGAGCCCCGGAAGTTCGGCAAGGAACAGCGTGAGGGAGACGTTCCCCCCGGCAGGCTTGAAGGCTGCGGGAACCGCTTCCCCGAAGGGCACATTGGACAGGCCCAGCGTCTCGCGTACGGCGCGCCCTACGGCCTCTTCCCTCGCCTCACCGGAGCGGACGTATGTTTCAGCGGAAATGTCCCACGTTTCCACGCCCCTTTCGGATGCCCGCCTCCGTACGAATGCCCTGCCCCGCCTGTCGCACAGGACGGCACCAACCGCCTTCCTGCGCAGGGGGAATGCCTCTGAGGGAGGGGCAATCAGCAGGGGGCGATCGTGTTCGTCCGCATATTCGATCAACGGTTCTTCACTTTCACATGGTTCGGGAACGATCGTATGACGCATGATTCTCCTAAACAGGCCGTCCGTTGCATACGGCTGGCTATTGAAGATGCCCCCGCCCTCTCCTCTTTGGAGAGCCGCTGTTTCGCCCTTCCGTGGACGGAGCAGAGCTTTGCCGAAGCGTTCGCGGGAAAAACCTTTCGTGCATTCGGCATCCGGGAAACGGCTTCGCCGCTCCCCGCAAGGGAACTTGCAGGGTACATCGCGGTGTACCACACGCCGGACGAAGTTGAAATCCTCAATATTGCGGTACGGGAAGACAGGCGCCGCCGCGGATATGGCAGCCTGCTCATGGCTACAGCCTTGCAGGATGCCAAAGAAACGGGCATACTACGGGGAGTGCTTGAAGTGCGGATCAGCAACGCGCCCGCCATCCATCTGTATGAGTCCTTCGGATTCCGGCAAGTGGGCAAGCGGCGCGGGTATTACCAAGATACCGGAGAAGACGCGCTCATTTATACTTTGGATATGGGACAGACTCGGACGAATCCATAAATTACGCTCGTGGGAGTATTCTATGCGCACCATTATCGCCGCCAACTGGAAGATGAACAAAACCCGCACGGAAGCCAAAGCCACCGCGCACGAACTCGCCTCTATCCTTGGCGGCGCCCCGGACGATAGGGATGTCATCGTGTTCGCACCGTTCACCGCTCTGGAAGCCGCAAAGGAAGGGCTCGACGGCGCCCCCGGCATCTTCATCGGCGCACAAAATATGTACCCCGCCGAATCCGGTGCTTTCACCGGCGAGATTTCCCCGGCCATGCTCCGCGAAGCAGGCTGCACATGGGTGCTCACGGGCCATTCCGAACGCCGCCATGTGCTTGGGGAAAGCCCGGACTTCGTGGGCAAGAAGACGGCATTTGCGCTGGAACAAGGCTTTTCCGTCATCCTTTGCATCGGTGAAACCCTCGCCGAACGCAAAGCCGGGAAACTCAACAGCATCCTCTGGCTCCAGCTCGAAAGGGGGCTTGCCGGGCTCGGCCCCAATGCGGATTATTCCCGTCTTGCCGTGGCTTACGAACCCGTGTGGGCCATCGGCACGGGCCAGACCGCTTCCGACGAAGACATCCGCATGGTGCACACGCTGATACGCGAACTTTTGAGCAGCCTGCTGGGTTCCAACGGCATCGGCATCCAGATCTTATATGGCGGAAGCGTAAAGCCGGACAACGCCAAGGCCATTCTCTCCCTTGACAACGTTGACGGTCTTCTGGTAGGTGGCGCTTCTTTACAGGCGCAAAGTTTTGCCGACATCGTCCGTGCCGATCTTGCCTAGAAGAACGGCAGGCGCGCAGGATTCCGCCTTCCGTTCCCGGAACGCCGATACCAATCCTGTTCTACCGTGGAACACCGTGTTCCCGCCCGGCAGGAAGTCGGCGTATCTTCGGCCAACGTATCGGCCCATACATTTACTGGCACAGCCGGTTCAGCGCAGGCATTGTCCAGCCTGCTGAGGAGTTCCCCCCGTGCAGACCCTGATTCTTTCCTTGCATGTCATCGTATGTGTAACCCTCGTTATCCTTGTCCTGCTCCAAGCGGGCAAGGAAGGAATGGGCGTCATTTTCGGCGGCGGCAACGCCTCCGTATTCGGCAGCTCCGGTGCGGGCGGCCTGCTGGCCAAGATGACCGCATTCATGGCGGTGCTGTTCATCATTACATCCTTGAGCTACAACTACGTGTCCAGCTCCCACAAGGCGCAGGAATCCACAATTCTTGACGTCCGGCTGGAAGATGCGCCCAAGCCCGCCGCTCCCGCTGCCGACAAGCCCGCCAACTAAGCATTATCCCAAATTGATGCGAGGCCATGAAGCAATTCATGGCCTTGTTTTTTATACAAGTAATAAACTGTAAAACTTGTCCGTCCGTTCTCCGTAATCTCCTGAAAAAGAAAAGGCTGTGTCATAGAAAACGGTTGATGCTTTATTTCCTTGAAATTCCAAAGAAATAACCAATAAAATCCCTCAACCACAGAGCCCACCAGCGGAAAATTTGGAGAAAAAGCACATATTTTCAATATATTGCTAAAAACAAAACAACCATATACTATGATACAGCCAAAGAAAAAAGGCATACCGGATCTCATCACAGTTTTCCTTCCCCCTGCTCCTATCCATTCCCTCAGGGATATTCTCTGGATGCATGGGAAAGCCTCCTTACTTCCTCACAGTATTTTATGAATTTCCACTCTAATCGCCTCTTCCTTCAAAAAAACACTCGCTATGCCGATAGGTTCCTTTTTTGTTTGGCTGTGTTATAGAAAATGGTTGATGCTTTTTTCCTTGAAACTCCAAAGGGATACCCCAAAGAATACCTTAGCCGTGGATCCCCCAAGGGGAAAACTGGAAAAAAGCTATACTTTTCACCGCACTGTGGAGATGAAACAACCACATACGATAACAGAGCCTTTTGTTTCGGCCACTTCACATCCTCAATACAGTAAAATCCATAATAAAAGCCCGGAAAATATTCCGGGCCTTCTTCTTACTTAGTCAGATAAAACATTGCTGTATACTTTGGAAATCTCAATAAGCCCCTTTGCGCCCAAGGACAACGGGAAACGTCTTTGCCAAAATCAAAATATCGAGCCATGTTGACCAGTTACAGATATAAAAACGATCAAGGTGAACACGCTGGCTGTATGAAAGATCGTTTCGCCCGGAAACCTGCCAGAGTCCGGTCATACCGGGCCGTACACGCGTATAGGAAGCGAAAGCCGAACCGTACTTCACGATCTCATCATCGACGATGGGACGCGGCCCCACCAAGCTCATTTCTCCTTGTATAACATTCCAGAGCTGAGGCAATTCGTCTAGGCTTGTCTTGCGCAGCCAAGCCCCGACCTTTGTAATACGGGGATCATTACGCAGCTTTTGATCCGCTTTCCACTCTTCACGCAGCTCAGGGTTTTCCCGTAAATACGTCTGAAGGACTTCCTCTGCATTATGCACCATCGTTCGGAACTTTAAGATGCGGATGGTCTGCCCTCCCCGGCCTATACGATTCTGCCTAAAAAAAACCGGGCCGCGCGATTCCAATTTAATGGCAAGGGCAATGAGGACAAGAAAAGGGGAAATGGCAATGCCGCCTACGACCGAGAGAAACAAATCCACGGCACGTTTCAGAGTTAATCTTTTGGGATCAAGCAGATTCTGCCGTACTTTAAAGCAAAGGACGTCCCCAATTTCCACGGGGCGTACCCAGAAAGGAATTTCCCCTTCCGAAAAGTCTTCAGGAACAATAATGACCGAACTAAACAACAAGCTTGCTAAATCAATCAAATCTTGGCGGCATGAAAGCGGAGCGTCTCTTTCCATGACGACAATGGCGCACGTTCTCGGATAAAGGCGGATGAACGTATCCAAGTCCGAACGGCTGTACAACGGCTCAAGACCGCTGCAGGTATATTGAGACGTATTCTCCCGTTCCTTTTCCCCTTCCATGCATGCCTGACCGACGAAATGGGCTTTCAAAAGCAATCCCGCTTCTGCATGCTTATTGAGGTACTCCTTTACGCGAGGAACAAGCTCTCCCGCACCGAACACAACTGTGGGCACTCTCCACCATGTTTCCCGGGAGAAACGGGAACGCAATGCACAACGAACCAAGGGAACCGTCCCAAGGCTCAAGAACCAAGACCAGACATAAACAGTACGTGAAGGGAGATCGCCACGGCCAAGAAAAAGAAAAATAGCAATACTGAAGTAGGCGATGGATGTTGATATCCCAAGCAGACGCATTTCTTCCGGCAATGCCGGAGGAACCTCACTATACAATCCTTCAAAAGCGTTGACGATGGGAGCAAGCAACAGAAATAATGCTAAAGGAACATGCTGTGAAAGTGAGATTTCACCACCCAATAGAATCCGAATGACGCCTATTAAAAACATAGTCCCAAAAAGTGCTATACAATCCGCAGCCAGCAATGTGATGGAACGCTTGGAACACACTATCTGAGATCTTCTAAAGGAGGAGCCGGAAAAAAATGCACAAGACATAGGATACCCGAACGGTTGGAGGAGAACAGGTAGGTATGTTAACCCACCGGCGCAGTATCTGTAAACCGTGATTTTCTTCCGTGTTATAATTATAAAAAGAGGTTGTCACACTCCCTCTGTCACGTTAGATATAGGTGCATATACCTCTATTATCCCGTCTAGCCAAAACGTCCAGCGGCGTTTTCCGGAGCCGTTATGCCGCCAGTTGCGATCCATACTGTCCTTGGCCCCCTTCCCCTGCTTCGCGGGCTCTTCCGCTGGAGTTTGGCAATCCTCTTTGCCGTGGGAGCGTGGCATCTTTACCTCTGGTCGCCATTGCCCGGCCTCGTAGCCATCGGCATTACCCCCGTCATCGCCATCTTCTTTTTCTTCCGTGGGCTTAACCTCGTCAGCCGTACCCTCCCCTACTGGAAAACGCGCCGCCTCATCCACAAGCTCGGCATGCATCCTACATGGTGGGACACCGGAGCGGGCTATCTGCTCATCGACGAGCGGCAAGGTTCATGGATCATCAACGGTTCCGCCGGGATGATTGTCGACATCAAACGCCTTCACGGATATAGCGACTGGCAGATGCATCGCCTTGACCTCTACGCCGCGGACACGGCAGAACCAACGGCGAGCTATGGCTTCGGCAGCGCCGAGGAGCTCCATGAAGCCGCGGAAGTTTTTCAAAATGCCTATGCGTCACGGGGAAGGGGAGGCCTTTCCGCCGTCTTTACGGACTTACGGGAAAAAGAAGACAAGCTCTCCAAAGCGTAAAAAATAAATCCTTTCCTATGGAGACAAGAAGCCCTTTGTAGGTGTGCGTCTTGATCTTCTTGCATTTTCATACTAAAGGGACATCTGATAAAAAAAGTTTTCCCAAGGAGCTGACCTGAGATGAAACGACTGTTTGCCATGTTTATGGCACTGGCGCTGACGGCGCTGGTACCCCTGTCTGCCCAGGCTTCCGGCGGTCACGACCTCAACGGAGCGGAATTGTCCATCCTTTGGGTGGTTCCCTTTGTCTGCATGTTGCTGTCCATCGCCATCGGCCCTCTCGCCGTGCCGCATTTCTGGCATCACCATTTCGGCAAGGTGGCTGTCTTCTGGGGCCTCGCCTTCCTCGTGCCCTGCGCCATGGTCTTCGGACTCCAGCTGGCTGTCTATCAGTTCGTCCATGTCCTCTTCATGGAATACGTGCCGTTCATCATCCTGCTGTTCGCACTGTTCACCATTGCGGGTGGTGTCCGCCTCAAAGGTCAGCTCGTGGGTACGCCTGCGGTGAACGTCGGCCTGCTCGCCCTCGGAACCATCCTCGCCAGTTGGATGGGAACCACCGGTGCGGCCATGCTGCTCATCCGCCCCCTGCTCCGGGCTAATGAGCACCGCAAGTACCGCATGCACATCGTCATCTTCTTCATTTTCCTTGTCGCCAACATCGGCGGCTCCCTGACCCCCCTCGGCGACCCGCCGTTGTTCCTCGGCTTCCTCAAGGGCGTGTCCTTCTTCTGGACGACCGTGCATCTGTTCTGCAAGACCGCGCTGCTTTCCTTGATCCTGCTCGGCATCTTCTTCCTTCTGGATACGGTTCTGTTCAGCAAGGAAGGCAAGCCGAAGCCTGCCACCCAGTCCAATGAAAAACTCGGCCTTGACGGTAAGGTCAACCTCCTGCTTTTGGCCGGCGTTGTCATCTCGGTGCTCATGTCCGGCATTTGGAAGCCCGAATCCAGCTTTGAAATCTACGGCACGCACATTGAGCTGCAGAACGCCGCCCGCGACGTCATCCTGCTTGCCCTCGCCGGCGCTTCCCTTGCCCTGACCACGAAGGAATGCCGCAAGCTGAACAACTTTACGTGGGAGCCCATCCTTGAAGTCGCCAAGCTGTTCATCGGCATCTTCATCAGCATGATCCCGGCCATCGCCATTCTGCGCGCCGGTACCGACGGCGCCCTCGCCGGGGTCATCAACATGGTCTTCCACGAAGGCCAGCCCGTGAACGCCATGTTCTTCTGGCTGACCGGCCTCCTCTCCTCGTTCCTCGACAACGCCCCGACCTATCTGGTGTTCTTCAACACCGCCGGCGGCGACGCCGCGCATCTGATGACCGACTGGACCGAGACCCTTTCCGCCATCTCCGCCGGTGCCGTGTTCATGGGCGCCGTGACCTACATCGGGAACGCCCCGAACTTCATGGTTCGTTCCATCGCCGAAGATCAGGGCGTGAAGATGCCCAGCTTCTTCGGTTACATGCTGTGGTCCGTGGGGATCCTGTTCCCCTGCTTCGCCCTCATCACCTACCTGTTCTTCATGTAAGAGCGGCCCAAGCGTAACGAAAGCCCCTGAATGCATCCGCCTTCAGGGGCTTTTCCGTTCCAAGGAAAATCTGTCCGGCTCAGGCCGCGCCTCCGGCTTGTCGGAACAATGCGAAGAATCCACAAGGGGCCACCCAAGTGGGGATAGGGGCGGGGGTTTATCGTGGACTCTCATCCGAGTATGAGCCGGAGTGTCGGAGGCTGAAAGGCTTTTATCCAAGCGTAAGCCAAAGTACGATGAGGCCCACCACAAGGGAGAAGAGCCCCATCCGGCGCAGGCCGGAAGCCCCCTCCTCGCCAAGGGTTTGCAGAACCTGCCGCATTCGTTCGGGAAAGAGTGTATAAGGAAGGGCTTCCAGAATGAAGGCCAGCCCAAGTGCACTGAAAAAAAGCTTGCTGTTGAACTCCATGCGCTCCTCGCTGCAAGAGGTGGACGAAACGAAGTTCCCTTGTAGGAAAAGCCGTGGAAGCTGTAAAGCTACTTGCACATCAACCGGCTAACAGCTATGTAGAACGGATTCGCGGCGGGGCCGTACCCTCAGCCGCTAACCCTATCCTCATCTGCCCATGATCACACTCCGCACCTTTATCGAACAGGAACAACCCAGCATCAATGCGGCGTTGGCCGAGGCTGCCGCCGAACTCCCCGCCTCCATCATGCCCATCGCCCAATACGCGATGGGGAACGGGGGAAAACGGCTGCGGCCCTTGCTGACCGTACTCGTGGCCCGTCTGCTCGGCTATGCCGACAACGACATCTATTCCCTCGCCGCGGCAATGGAGATGTTCCATGTGGCGACCCTGCTCCATGACGACGTTATGGACAACGCGGAAATGCGCCGGGGCAGCACGGCCACGCACAAGGTCTTCGGCGTTACCGAGACCATTCTCGCCGGGGACGCGCTGCTCGCAAAGGGAAACCAGATCGTGGCCGGGTTCGGTGATCCGAGGCTGACCGCCGCCACGTCCGACGCCATCGCCCAGACCGCCAACGGCGAAATCCTCGAAATCGCCAACCAGGGGAAGAGGGCTCCCAATCTGCTGGTTTACAATCAGATCATTGCCGGCAAGACGGCGTGGATGATCCGGACCGCCTGCAACATCGGCGCGATCAGGGCCAACGGCACCCCGGAACAGATTGCCGGGGCGACCGGCTATGGTTTTAATCTGGGCATGGCCTTCCAGATCGTCGACGACGCGCTTGATTTCGCCCCTTCCAGCCTGACCGGGAAACCCGAAGGCGGGGATGTCCGCGAAGGCAAACTGACGCCGCCCATCTTCTTCTATGCCGACTCGCTGGCCCCGGCCGAGCGTGACGCCTTTTTCGCCCGTTTCGCGGAACAGTCCTTTACCGACGAAGACGTCCGGCACGTCATTGATGCCGTCCGCGCCCAAGGCTTTGACGACAAGACACGCGGCATTGCCGATTCCTATCTGCATAAGGCGCAGGAAAACCTCGATGCCCTCACCGCCGGGCTCCCTGCCTCGCCGTACGGGGAAATCCTCACGAGCTTTATCGGCTACGTCCGCAACCGCGACGCCTGATTTTTGTCCACGCAACCTTTTCCACGGTCACTCAAACAGCCTTTTCAGGAGACAGACATGCTCTACCGCATTGAAGCCGGCCTTTTCCCCCACCTTGACGACACGATCGGCCGTAAAACGGCGGCCAGCATCCGTGAGGCCCTCGGCATCCCCGTCAAGTCCGTGCGCACGATCAAGGTGTTCACGCTGGAGGGGCTCGACGCGCAACAGGTGAATACGCTCATGGCGAAAAGCGTGCTGCACGATCCGGTGTTGCAGGCCGTATCCTTGTCTCCCCTGCCCCTGCCCGAAGAAGGCACGTCGTGGATCATTGAAGTCGGTTACCGCCCCGGCGTCACGGACAATGAAGGCCGCACCGCCCGCGACACCGCCGCGCTCGTGCTCGGCATCGAAGACCGCAGCAGCCTCGCCGTGTACACGTCCGTCCAGTACCGTCTCCACGGCCCGCTGACGGAAGAACAGGCCACCCGCATCGCCCGCGACCTCCTCGCCAACGAGCTCATCCAGCGATTTGAAATCAAGAGCCGCGCCCAGTGGGACGCCGAACCCGGCTTCGCCCCCAAGGCCGCCCGCGTGACCGGCGCGTCCTGCGATGAAGTGAACATCGTCCCGCTCTCCTCCATGAACGACGCCCAGCTCTTGGAAGTGAGCCAGAAAAACACGCTGGCCCTCAGCCTTGAGGAAATGACCAAGATCAGGGACTGGTTCTCCAGCCCCGAAGTCGCAGCGCAGCGCAAGGAGCTCGGCCTGCCCGCCGATCCCACCGACGCCGAGCTTGAAGTGCTCGCCCAGACGTGGTCGGAACACTGCAAGCACAAGATTTTCGCGTCCAAGATTTCCTATACGGACAAGGACGCCGGGACCAGCGAGACGATCAACAGCCTCTACAAGACCTGTATCATGAACACGACCAAGCGGATCCGCGAGAGCCTCGGCGACAAGGACTTCTGCCGTTCCGTGTTCAAGGACAACGCGGGCGTCATCGCCTTCACGCCCGAATACGACGCCTGCATCAAGGTGGAAACGCACAACAGCCCCTCGGCCCTCGATCCCTACGGCGGGGCGTTGACCGGCATCGTGGGCGTGAACCGCGACCCGATGGGCACCGGCCTCGGTGCGGAACTCATCTGCAACACCGACGTGTTCTGCTTCGCGTCCCCCTTCCATGACGAAGCCTTGCCCCCCCGCCTGCTCCATCCCCGCCGCGTCTTTGAAGGCGTGCGCGAAGGCGTGGAACACGGCGGCAACAAGTCCGGCATCCCCACCGTCAACGGCTCCATCGTGTTCGACGAGCGTTACCTCGGCAAGCCGCTGGTCTACTGCGGCACCATCGGCCTGATCCCCGCCGAAGTGCCCGCCAGCAAGTCCTCCACGGACGGCAAGCCGCGCAAGGGCTATGAAAAGAAGGCGCAGGTAGGCGACATCATCGTCATGACCGGCGGGCGCATCGGCAAGGACGGCATCCACGGCGCGACCTTCTCTTCGGAAGAGCTGCACGAAGGTTCCCCCGCCACCGCTGTGCAGATCGGCGACCCGATCACCCAGCGCAAGATGTACGACTTCATCATGCGCGCCCGCGATCTCGGCCTGTACAACGCCATTACCGACAACGGCGCGGGCGGCCTGTCCTCCTCCATCGGAGAAATGGCGGAAGACACCAACGGCTGCCGCATCGATCTGGCCCGTGCGCCCCTCAAATACGACGGCCTGCGCCCGTGGGAAATCCTGCTTTCCGAAGCGCAGGAGCGCATGACCCTCGCCGTGCCTCCGGCGGCGCTCGACGAATTTCTTGCCCTTGCCAAGCGCATGGATGTGGAAGCCACCCCGCTCGGTGAATTTACCGACGACGGCGTCTTCCATGTGACCTACAACGGCAGGCTTGTGGCCCATCTCGACATGGAATTCATGCACGACGGCGTGCCGCAGTACCAGCTCAACGCCGTATGGGAAGCGCCCGTGCACCCCGACGCCCGCATCGAAGACGGCGGCGTGGATCAGGCGGAACTCCTCAAGGCCATGCTTGGCCGCCTGAACATTTGCAGCAAGGAATACCTGATCCGCCAGTACGACCATGAAGTGAAGGGTGGCAGCGTGGTGAAGCCCCTCACCGGCGTGAAGCGCGACGGCCCGTCCGATGCGGGAGTCATCCGGCCCATCCTCGAATCCGAGGCCGGCTTGGTCATCAGCCACGGCATTTGCCCCAAATACAGCGATTACGACGCCTACTGGATGATGGCGAACGCGATGGACGAGGGCATCCGCAACGCCGTGGCCGTGGGCGCCGACCCCGACCGCATGGCCGGCGTGGACAACTTCTGCTGGTGCGACCCGGTGCAGTCCGAAAAGACCCCGGACGGCGAATACAAGCTCGCCCAGCTTGTACGCGCCTGCAAGGCCCTCTCCGAGCTTTGCGTGGCCTACGGCGTGCCCTGTATTTCCGGCAAGGACTCCATGAAGAACGACTATACCGGCGGCGGCAAGAAGATCTCCATTCCGCCGACCGTCCTCTTCTCCGTCCTCGGCATCATGGACGATGTGAAGAAGGCCGTGACCTCCGACTTCAAGAAGCCGGGCGACCGCCTCTACATCATCGGCAGCACGGCCCGCGAACTGGCGGGCAGCGAAATCGCCGACCAGCTCGGCATTGCCTGCAACACGGTGCCCCGCGTGGATGCCAAGTCCGCCCTCGCCAGCTACCGGAAGCTCCATCAGGCCATCAACAGCCGCCTCATCTCGGCCTGCCACGACCTCTCCGACGGCGGCCTTGCCGTGTCGCTGGCGGAAATGTGCATCGGCGGACGCCTTGGCGCGCATCTGGCCCTGAACCGCGTTCCGGTCATCGGTGCGCTCACGCTCACGGAAACCCTGTACAGCGAATCCGCCAGCCGTCTGCTGGTAGCCGTGGCCCCCGACAAGGCCGCCGAGTTTGAAGCCCTCTTCGGGGCCTCCGCGGCCTTCATCGGCGAAGTCACTTCCGATGCCCGCCTTACCGTGGCCTCCGCCGACAGCGCGCTGTTCTCCGTCCCCGTCGAAGCGCTGGCCCACGCTTTCAAGGCGACGCTGGATTGGTAAAATATGTTGGGGAGGGGAAGGGAAACTTTCTCAAGAAAGTTTCCCTTCCCCTCCCCAAACCCCACCCCTTCCCTTCAAAGAGTTTCGTCTTTATCGAATCCCTCATAAAGGATTCGGGGAAAAAGGTGGACACGCCTTTGTATTATGAAAAGGCTCCGTCATAATATGTGGTTGTTTTGTCTCCACATATGGTGAAGGTGAAAATAGGGACGCTTTCTCCAGTTTTTCCGTCGATGGACTCCATGCTGGGGTAAATTAACTTGGCTCTGTCATAGTACATGGTTGTTTTGTTTCAGCAATATACTGAAAACATATGTTTTTTCCAAATTTTCCGCTGGTGGCCTCTGTAATTGGGGGATTTTATTGGTTATTTCTTTGGAATTTCAAGGAAATAAAGCATCAACCGTTTTCTATGACACAGCCATTAACTTTAAAAATTTACAATGTTAAAGTGTAAGACACGCTCGCTCCGGCATTGAACAGCGTAAAGACATTGTGGGTATACCTTCGCAGCGGCTGTCTGCTTCCTAAAGAACATTTTCAACCTGAAAACGCTCTAGGGGCATTTTATTGGTTGTTTCTTGAAACTCCAAAGGGATAGCAAAATGCCTTAGCCGTAGAGCCTGCCAAGGGGAAAACTGGAAAAAGCTGTATTTTTCACGTACTGTGAAGATGAAACAACCATATACTATAAACAGAGCCTATGAAAAAAGCCCTTCTGGATGATTTCAGAAGGGCTTTTGCTTATATCAATAGGGCTTTTTTGCGAGGCATTCGCCTTTTCGATAGGCTCTGTCAGAGTACATGGTTGTTTTTGTTTCGTCAATATACTGAAAATATATGCTTTTTCTCCAAATTTTCCGCTGGTGGCCTCTGTGATTGGGGGATTTTATTGGTTATTTCTTTGGAATTTCAAGGAAATAAAGCATCAACCGTTTTCTATGACATAGCCTTTCGATAATGTTCTGAAAAATTCATTTTGAATTTCAGATACCTGAAAGGAGGCTTTCATTGTAAAAGTGAATGTCTCTTTTTTGCTTATGCCGATACGGAAGTGATTCTCTTTTAGAGCAAGACCGGGGGACGGCGGGAAATCCGCCGCCATCCGAGCCACGGCAGCCATCATCTGCCCTTACAAAATGTGAAGGAAGGGAGGCGGCTTTATTAGGTTGTGTCATCAATTATATATAATACATTGAAATCATTTAACTATCTTTCTAGGCCACAAAAACATTATTTTCAATAATTTCAAATAATTACATTTAAAATGACGACACAACCTAGGGAGAGGAAGGTGGAAAGGCCCTTTTTGAAAGGCTCTGTTATAGTATGTGGTTGTTTCATCTCCACAGTGCGGTGAAAATACAGTCTTTTTCTCCGGTTTTCCTCTTGGCGGAATACAGGGCTAAGGCATTTTGTCGGCTATCCCTGTGGAACTTCAAGGAAAAAGCATCAACCATTTTCTATAACACAGCCTTTTGAAAAGGCGTTTTCCTCCCCAAGGAGAATTCTTCTAAATAATCGACTTTCTGGGGTACCGGGTACCGGAAACGTAGAAGGTATTTTCCACAATAAAGAGGGCCTTGTCGTCGATGGCAAAAACAAGGTTCTCCAAGCGCCGCAACATGATGTTGTTGGTTACGGTAAGGATGATCTCGCGGTCGCCGCCGCTGTACGCGCCCTTGCCCTTGAGCACGGTCGCGCCGCCGTAGCCTTCGGCAATGATCGCCTCGCACAGCGCCTCGCCCCGATCAGTGACGACATAGACCATTTTCCTCTGGCTGCCCATGCGGAGCACGTATTCGATGGTCGCGGAGGCCACGAAAACCTGAATGAACGACACAATGACCATATCAAGGGAAATGGTCGTCATGG
Source organism: Bilophila sp. (assembly GCF_057864385.1). Lineage (NCBI taxonomy): Bacteria > Pseudomonadati > Thermodesulfobacteriota > Desulfovibrionia > Desulfovibrionales > Desulfovibrionaceae > Bilophila > Bilophila sp. The sequence goes on from NZ_DBMAFI010000008.1 coordinate 16,754, forward strand.
AGGCGAGGAACATCACCGCGTTGAAGCTGAAGTTGAACCGCCCGATGCCGATGTTCCAGCGCTTGTTCAGGATAACGCCGATGAGATCCAAGCCCCCGCCGGATCCGAGCGTCCGCAGCATGAGCCCGGTGCCTGTGCCGCAGAGCACGCCCGCCGTGATTGCCGCGTAGAAATGATCCTGAATCGGCACCTGAAAGGTGATGAACTCACTGATGACCGTGGTCGCAAGGCTCCCGTAGAGGCTATAGAAAAAGAATTGCCGCCCGATCTGGAACCACGATACGAAAAACAGCGGAATATTGATCAGCAGGTACCAGATAGCGGGCGTGAACAGCCCCGTGGCGTACCAGCCGAGCAGGCCGGCGCCAAAAATCCCCCCGGTAAGGAACCCGTGATGCGAGGCCACGGCCTGCGCGCCGAGAGAAAAGAACACAGCGCCGACAGTCAGCACAAACAGGTTCCACAGCATGGACTGGCCAAGCTTATGTCTTTGAGGCAATGTCAGTTTCATGAATACTCCGTATGTCTTCAGGCGAGGGAGGCCGTGCTGACGAGGCGGCGCCCGGCTTCGCGGACGGACGGACAGCCTGTCAGCACCATGCTGCGCACAAGCTGGTTGTAAAAATGATCCGCCGTCAGCCTTACGCCTTCGGAACCGCCTCCCACGGCGGCGAGGCAGAAGGGGCGGCCAATCAACACGGCGTCCGCGCCGAAGGCCAACGCCTTGAGCACGTCGAGCCCGTCACGGATGCCCCCATCCATCAAAACGGCCATGCGGCCCTTGACCTGAGCGGCGATGGCGGGAAGGACCTCAATGGTTCCCGGCGTATGATCCAGGGCCCGCCCGCCGTGGTTGGAAACCACGATGCCGTCGCATCCGGCGCGCTCGGCGGCGATGGCATCCTCGACCGTCATGATGCCCTTGAGCACGAATTTCATGCCGAGCCCGTGTGAGCGATCCGCAATGGCCTTCAGTTCGGCACAAGTTTTCGGGGACACGGGCCGCCCCATGCGGGCTAGGGCAATCAGCCCCGCCGCGTCGATGTCCATGCCGAGCACACGTGTTCCTGTGGCGGCGGCCCTGCACATCTTGCGTTCCAGCTCCTCGCCTTCCCACGGCTTGATGAACGGAATCCCCCAGCCGCCTTCGGCGGCGATGGCGGCATTCCCCGCTTCGTGCAGCTCGTCCGGCGCGCCGTCGCCGACACAGCCGACAATGCCCGCCTCACGGCAGCCGGATACGATGGCCCGCGCATATTCCGCCTCGGAAAGGGCCCCGCCCATGTTGAAGGAGGTTCCCCCTATGGGTGCGGCCAGCACGGGCAGGCGCAGCTTGAAGCCGAGCACTTCCGTTTCCGTGACGGGCTCCTTGACCTCATGAATCAGGCGCATGTTCAGGCGGACGCCGGCAAGCGCGGCCACATTGTTCTTGAAAGCGCTCCCGGTTCCGATGCCGCCCATACCGGGCGTTTCTCCCGCGCAGGCACGCCCATCGCACACGGGGCAAACACGGCAAAAGCCCTTCATGCGATCCTTGGCGTGGGCGCGGATTTCCTTAATATCCATAATAGGGGACTCCCAAATGAAATGATAGAGAGAGGTGGATACCCGAACGGGCTTCGCCTTGCAATATTGTGAAAGGTTTCCATATCGTAAAAGAAGGAAACGAAAAGGGGGAAAGCGGGCGGAACAGCCTCTTTTCTGAGTACGTGAACCGACATATATCGTCAACAGGCTGAGAAATATCGTTCTCCGCATGAGAGACGGCGGCCCCTTTGCCGGCTTGCCTGCGGGCCATTCTTTTTCTATGCTTCCTGTTCGCTCTCTTTTTCCCGTGTAACGGCGGCATGCCGTGCCGCTTCAAGGACGTTTCCCCATGACTCAATCCGTACATTCCCATACCGGGCCCGCCGCGCTCATCAAGCTCGCGCAGGACGTTTTGAATACTGAAATCGCCGGGCTCGCCGCCGTGCGGGACAGGCTCAGCGCCCAAACGCCGGAAAAAGCCCCCCTCGTCCTTGCGCTGGGGTTGCTGGCGGCATGCACCGGGCGTGTCGTCGTGACCGGCATCGGCAAATCCGGCTTGGTCGGCCGCAAGCTCGCCGCCACGTTTTCCTCAACCGGCACCCCGGCCTTCTTCCTCCATCCAGTGGAGGGGGCCCACGGCGATCTGGGGAGCCTCCGCAAGGATGACGTCATCATTGCCATTTCCAATTCAGGCGAAACGGCGGAACTGAACGCCATCCTGCCCGCGCTGAAATCGCTCGGCACCAGCCTGATCGCCATGACGGGGAGGGAGGACTCCACCCTTGGGCGCCTTGCCGACGTGACGCTGCATTCGGGCGTCCCCCGCGAAGCCTGCCCGCACGGGCTCGCCCCTACAGCCTCGACCACTGCTGTCCTCGCCCTCGGCGATGCGTTGGCCGTTTGCCTGATGCAGCTAAAATCATTTACGGAAAAAGATTTCCTGCGCTACCATCCCGGAGGCAGCCTGGGGCAGCGCCTGAAGCTCAACGTCAGAGAAGTGATGCGGACTGAAGGGCTTCCCCAGCTTTCCGAAACAAGCCTCTTGTCGGAAGCCCTGCGCCAACTGGATCAAGGCAAGCTTGGGGCCGTGCTCCTGCTCGATGGCGAGCGCCGGATCAGCGGCATCCTGACCGACGGCGACGTCAGGCGGGCCGTCTGCCGCGGGACGCTCGATCCGCAGGCCCCTGTCAGCACCGTCATGACGCCTTCCCCCCGCTGCGGAACCCTAGGGGATACGGTCGCCACGCTTCTTGAGCTCATGGAAAGCAAAGCTATCACGGTATTGCCCATCGCCGATGAGGAACGCCGCCTGCTCGGCATGGTTCACATGCACGACCTGCTTGGTCAGGGCAGCATTGCCTTTTCACAGCATTGATGCCCGCAATGGTGCTTGTTTGCTGAGGCTGCCCCATAAGAAACGGTTGACGCTTTATTTTTTGAAATTCCAAGGGAATAACCAATAAAAGGCCCAAGCATGGGGCCGCCTGTGGAAATTCGGATAAAAAGTCTGTATTTTCATTATATTGTAGTGATAAAAACAACCAAAATGCTATGACGGCGCCTTTGCTGAAAAGCCGTATCCCCGACGCCGCCCACGCCTCTTCCCTTGGGGGCGAATCGTTGGTCGGATCTGGGGAACGGCTTGCACAAGTGCAGTCCGGGCTTATTTTCCTGTTGAATGCGGCACATGCGCCCGGTATAAAACACTTCAGCCCTGCCTCAGCATGAAAAAGCGGGAGGCGGCAGTGAGTCCAGTACACAGTACCGTGATACGCCGCATCACTTGGCAAAGCACAGGGGAAGAGGGCTTTTCGCGGAAAAAGCGCTTCCCCTTCTTTTTTGCAAGGGAAGGAACGCTATGGAACCGATCACACATGCCTTGAGCGGAGCCGTCATCGGCTACGCCCTGCCGGGAAAACGCAACTGGTGGCTTCCGGTATGGGCGGCGCTGGTGGCGGCTTCGCCCGATATGGATGTCTTCTTTATCCACACCCCGCTGCAATACATTGAATACCACCGGGGGATCACCCATTCGTTCATCGGAGGCTTGGGGCTCGCTTTTCTCCTTGCCCTCATCCCCCGGCTGATGAACCGCTGGCGCGTCCCAAAAGCCCCCGACGGCTCTCCGCCGTTCAACTGGCCGCTGCCGCTGGCGTGGCTCGTGGCCTATCTGCTCATTCTGCACCATATTTTTTTGGACTGCATGAATTCGTACGGCACGCAGGTCTTTCTGCCGTTCAGCGACTACAGGGTGCGTTTGAATGCGCTGTTCATCGTAGACCCGCTGCTTCTCCTGCCGTTGGCCTTTGGGATCATATTCTGGCGGAAACGGCGCGCCGTCATGATCGGCCTCCTGCTCTGGACTATTCTCTACCCGCTCGGCTCGCTGGCCACGCGTGTGGGCCTTGAGGCGCATCTTAAGGACAGCCACTACACGCCCGACGTTTTCACCCAACAGCTTCTCAGTGAGGATTTGGCTCCCGGCCAGAGTGGAAAGGGACTCTGGGATGATGTGCGCGCCGTGCATCTCGTACCCGACGCCTTCACGCCTTTCCACTGGAAACTTATTCTGGATCGCGGGGATGTTTGGGACGTGGCGGGCTATACGGTATTCACGGAGGAGCCTCAGACGTTCATTGCCTATGCCAAGCCGCCGCAGCCGCTCTGGGCCGAGCTTGCCGAAAAGGATCGCATGTTCCGGGCGTATGAACGCTTTGCCCTCTACCCCGCCCTTGAAGCTGAAATCCCGCTTGAGGGCCCACTCAAAGGGTACACGGAATATGTATTCAGCGATCTGCGCTTCGGCTCGACCATCGGCTGGGTCGACGATATTCAGGTGCGGCGGCAGGGCAAGCCCACGGCCTTCCGCATCATGGCCCGCGTAGCCCCGGATGGCGCGGTTTCCGCAGTCCGTTTCATCACCACGACTGGAGCGGGCGGCGACAGCGGCTGGAATCCGCCTGTGGAATGAAAAAAGAGAAAGAGGAAAATCGGGGGAGGGGGGAGGAAACCCTTCTGAAGAAGGGCTTTCCTCCCCCTCCCCCGAACCCCCTCCCCTCTCCTTCCTAAGACTTTTACGAGGTGGGGAGGCAAGGCTGAAGGGAGTCCCTTCGGTTGTCAGGCAGCAGCCACCCGAAAAGGCGTAATTCGATGTTTCAATCAGTTCACGGTCTCTCAATCGGCCAATGCATGAAGCTCTCTCATGGAGTGTAACTGGTTATTTTCACCATAATATATATAGAGAAAGAAAGAAAGAAAGAAAGAGAAAGAAAACTTTTTCTCCAGTTTTTCCGTTGGTAGGCTTCATAGCCAAACATTTTGTTGGCCATTTCTTTGAATTTTTAAGGAATAAAACAGCACTCGCTTGCTATGGCAGAACCTTTAAGAAAGGCTCTGCCATAGCAAAAAACTGCCTCTTAACTTCATACAATTCAGAATAGATACTGAGGAAAGCGTTTTCATCATGGGGCTCATCACAAAACACTTTCAAAAAAATCAATAAAATCAATCTAAAATTGTAGCAACCAAGCGTTATGACAGAACCTTAAGAAATAGATTACTGCGGCAGGACACACATAACAAAAGGCTCTGTTATAGTTTGTGGTTGTTTCATCACCACAGTGCGGTGAAAATACAGCCTTTTTATCCGATTTTCCCCTTGGCGGGATCCACGGCTAAGGCATCTTACCGGTTATCCCTTTGGAACTTCATGGAAAAAACATCAACCATTTTCTATAACACAGCAAAATATTTTTCAAAAAAATCAATAAAATATACCAATCTAAAATTGCAGTAATCAATCGTTATGACAGAACCTTAAGAAATAGATTACTGTGGCAGAACACACATAACAAAAAAGGGCATTCGGTTGGGTGCCCTTTCCTGTTAAAAAAAGCTGTGTCATGGAAAATGGTTGATGCTTCTTCTTGAAGCTCCAAAGGGATAGCCAAATAAAATGCCCCAAGCATGAAGTCCATCGCCGGGAAAAATGGAAAAAACGTCTTTATTTTTATCATACTATGGGGATAAAACAACCACAGGCTATGACAGAGCCTTAAAAAATATTCACATCCCCCGCAATGAAGGACTCAATAATACTTAAAGCCATTGGAAAGGAGGCCGGATAAGGGAGAAAACATAAAGGACATCCCATCCTTTCCTCTCCTCAAAAAGATTTCCCTTCTCCGTTTTTAATGGATCAGTCATACTTTTGGTTGTTTTATCCACACAACACAGTGAAAATACATCCTTTTTATCCTGTTTTTCCCATTGGCGGAATCCACGGCTAAGGCGTTTTGCTGGTTATTCCTTTGGAGCTTTAAGAAAAAACATCAACCATTCTCTATGAGAGAGCCTTTCCAATAGGCTGTGTCATAGGAAACGATTGATGTCTTATTTCTTGAAATTCCAAGGGAATAGCCAATAAAATGCCACAATTATGGAGTCCATCAACTAAAAATTCGAGAAAAATTCTGTATTTTCACCATACTGTGGAGATAAAACAACCATATACTATGACAGAGCCCAAGAAAAAAGCATCAACCATCCTCTATGATGGAACCTTCCAATAAAGCCTAACGCCGTTCCAACAAAGCCAGCGTACCGGCAATCTGCCGCCCAAGGGGAGACTCGCGGCGCAGCTCGCGCTCAACTGAAGCGATGCCCTTAAGCACGGTGGAATGGCGGCGGGAAAATTTATCGCCGATGTCCTGCAAGGACAGCTCGGTGTGCTTGCGGGCGAGATAGAAAATCGTGTTGCGGGCCACCACCAGATTCTGCTTCCGGCTGCGGGAGGCCAACTGCTCAGGCGAAAGGCCGAACCCTTCGCACACCTTGCGGATAATGGAGTCCACATCCACAAAAGGATCGTCAAGGCTGTACTGCGCCAGGATCTCCTGCGCCATTTCCACGGAAATGGTACAGCCAAGCAGTTTAGCCTTGAGCAGCAGGTTATGCACACAGCTTTCCAACTGCCGGATATCCCCGGTGAGGCGCTCGGTCAGCACGTCCACCACCGAATCGGGCAGCAGCGCGTTGTTCTGGCGGGCCTTCTCCTGAAGGATACGGCGGCGCGTGCTGGCGTCGGGCTTTTCAATACCGGCAAGGAACCCCGAACAGAAACGCGACACAAGGCTGTTGTCCACGTTCCGCAGCTCGCAGGGCGCAAAGGAACTCGTCAGGACGACGCGGCTCCCCTTTTCCTGTAGGGATTTGATGGTGGAAAGCACCTCATCCTGCATCTTTTCCTTGCCTTGGAGGAAGTGTACGTCCTCAAGGAGCAGCAAATCCACATCGCGGAAACGCCCCTTGAAGCGCTCCACTGTCCTCGACTGAAGGGCCTGCACGAAACAGCTCGAAAACTCTTCGGCGGTCAGATATTCGACCTTGGGGTTGGAACGGTTACTGGCTTCGCATAGAGCCTGCCCTACGGCCTGCGTAAGGTGCGTCTTGCCGAGCCCCGGCCCGGAGCTGAGGAACAAGGTGTCCACGGTGGCGCCGGAACGCACCATGTTGCGCGCAGCAGCATACGCCATGTCATTGGTGGGGCCGACCACAAAGCTGTCGAACGCATACCGCCAGTGGCGCGGGACGGACTGATTCACGGGCATGGTAATAGGCAGGGAAAGCTGTTCTGCAGCGGAAGAAAGCAGGGGCGGGGCGGCCGCCGGACGGGGCGCGGGGGCCGTGCGGGGGCGGCGGGCCGGAGATGGCTCACCTTCCACGGAGACGGTGGGGCGCACCGGAATGGAACGGCTCGTTTTGGCGGGGGGATTGCCCGCGACCACGCTGATCTCCATCGGCCGCCCGAAAATGGCCGAAGCCGCATCGGAAATGTCGTTCAGCAGACGATCGCGTACCCACGTCGCCACAAATCCATTGGGGGCGGACAGACGGATCTTCCCCTCCCCTTCAAGGTCGGCGGTGAGAGGCGCAACCCAAACCTTATAGGTGCCGGGGTTGAGCCTGTTTTGCAGATCTTCACAGATTTTGAGCCACTGAGTTTTCATATCCGATTCTTCTAGCGTTTGACTTGTCCTGTGACAAAGCAGATTCGCGGAGTTTCTGCCCGTCGGGGCGCAAAAGGCTTCCCACAAAGGAGGATAAAAAAGTTACCCGTAATGACAGGCCTTTTTGCAATACCGCCACTTCTCCGATGTTTTCTTTACCCTTGGGAGACAAGGGTTTTCATATGAAGAGCCCTCTTTATGCACCGGCTTGTGAAAAACTTTTCCACAGCCGCATCATTACGGAACTCGAAAAAATTCAAGATCCCTTCATATTGCGAAAACATACTTTGATACCACCTTGTTACCAACACGGCAGCCATATGAAGCCGGAACGGACACGGAACCGCTCCGGTTCAACGAACACACAGAAACGGCCGCACGCGACCCGCGCAGCCTGCGTTTTTCCGGGAAGAAACAAGACGGAAAGCGATTTTTCTCAAACAAACGGAAAAAGTCAAACAGAACTTCACAAAAACCGCCCCCTCTTTCTCAAAGAAAAGTGGTTCCGGGACGCAACATCCCGGAACCACCTTCAAAAACATTTTTGGCGCGAGGAACTACTTTTTGGCAGGTTCCTTTACGGCCTTCAGGTAAATGTCGGTGACATAATGGAGGCGCTCAAGGCGGGCCAGATCACGCCGATCCAGTTCGCCGGTCTCATTCTGGAAGGAGACGATATCGTGCAGCCATTCACGCAGTTCGCTGGTCCCGTAGCTCTGCTTGAACATGGCGAGCTGCTGGTCAAGCGCGTATACCGGGTGATCCTTAATATCGCGGATAGCTTCTTCGCGGGTCATGGCCTTGCCGGTCCACGCATTGTAGAAGCGCATATAGTCGTCGGCAAGATCCTCGGCGGGGGTCTTCTTCATCATGTCCACGCTGCGGAGGTACACGCGGAGGAAGGCCACGATGTCGCCCTTATGCTTATTGGCATAGTCCATATTGGCGACGAGCAGGATGGGCTGGCGGGCATTGCAGTCGCTGGAGTGCGCAATGGTCTTCAGGCCGAGCTTTTCAGCTTCAAAGGTCTGGGGGGCCCACAGCGCGATGGCGTCGCCCTGGCCTTCGGCAAAGGCTTTCATGGCTTCGGACGGCTGCATGTCGACGATCTTGATGTCACGCTCGTTCAGGCCAAGGACGTGCAGCCAGCGGCTCAGCATGTAGTGGGCGGACGTACCCTTGGGGACGATGAAGGTCTTCCCGCGCACGGAACCGGGGTTGCCGTAGACTTCGGGGCAGTTGGGGTTGAAGCCCTTCATCTTGAGGATGGGGCTGTCGGCACGCGTGAAAATGGCGTTGGAAGCGGATTCGTCGTTGCCGATGCCGACGATGTACAGGCGGCTGCTCAACGAGGCGGTCAGCGCGGGCATGGCGCCGACGCCGGCAATGGCCCAATTGGAGGACTGCATTTCGTCAATGACGTTTTTGCCGGATTCAAAGGGCAGCAGTTCGAGATCCAGCCCTTCAGCCTTATCCCATCCCTTTTCTCTGGCGTACCAGACCAAGAAGGTTTCATGCTCGCCGAGCCATGCCGTACGAAGGGGCACAAGGGGCTTGGCGAACGCTGCGGAGCCGCTCAGGCACCACGCGACCACAAAAAACAGGGCCAACAGACCAGCAAAGGGATTACGCACTTTCATGATTTCCTCATCCACCCATGAGAACGTTCGTTTCCCCGGCTTCCGAACAGAGCCACTCCCCACAGGACAGCCAAGGACATTTGCCGTAACCATACCTTAAAAAAAGGGCAGTGGCAACGCGGGGCCCCCTTCGGAGTTTTTCGGTGTTGAAAGAATCATGGGGCAAGCGGCGCATCACTGCGCCCGGCATGGCGGCGGGGCGGCATCAGGGCCATTCCCTTGCCTCTTTCGGGAAAGCGGCATATCTTTCTGGGCAGAATCCGTACCGTCAGCGCCGCGCGGCACGCTCCGGGCCACCCACGGAAAGGCCCCGCCAAGCGTTCCCGCAGCGCCCTTTCTACGCAACAAATGTTCCCGCGATCCGTTTTCGCGTATCCTGCGAGGGAGTTCATGGCACTTTTGAGTTTACAGGGCGTCACGCTCAATTTGGGCGGCAAGACGCTTCTTGATGCCGCCGACCTGCATGTGGAGCAGGGAGAGCGGGTCTGTCTCGTCGGACGCAACGGCGTCGGCAAGTCGTCCCTGATGGCCCTGCTGTCCGGCGACCTCACGCCCGACGGCGGCACCATCGTCCGCACGCCGGGCGTCACGTTCGGGCATATGCCGCAGGCCGTGCCCGATCATTGGAGCGGCCCGGTCTTCGGCGTGGTGGCCTCAGGACTTGGGAAAGAAGGAGAAGCGCTGGCCGCCGCCCACCTCATCGCCACGGGCCGCGAAGACCAGCTTTCCGCCTCAAGGCTGGCGCTGGCCCGCAACCTGCTCCAGACCGGGGAGGGTTGGGAGCGCCACGGCGACATCCTTGAAGCGATCAACCAGCTCGGCCTCGATCCCGAAGCGGACTTCTCCACGCTCTCCGGCGGAAACAAGCGCCGCGTGGCGCTGGCCCGCGCCCTCGTCGCCTCGGAAAACCTGCTGCTCGACGAACCCACCAACCATCTGGACATCAAGACCATCGCGTGGCTGGAAGATTTCCTCGTCCGGCGGGTCAAAACCTTTGTCTTCATCAGCCATGACCGCGCCTTTGTCCGCCGCCTCGCCACGCGCATCGTGGAAGTGGATCGCGCCCATCTCTACAGCTACGCCTGCACGTTCGACCAGTTCCTCGAACGCCGGGAGGAACGCCTTGATGCCGAGGAAAAACAGGCCGCGGCCTTCGACAAGAAGCTTGCGCAGGAGGAGGCGTGGATACGGCAAGGCATCAAGGCCCGCCGTACCCGCAATATGGGCCGCGTCCGCGCGCTGCAGGCCATGCGCTCCGAACGGATGGCCCGCGTGTCGCGCCAAGGCGTCGTTTCCATGCTCGCGCAGGAAGCGGAACGCTCCGGCAAGCTGGTGATCGAAGCGAAACAGGCGGGGTTCGCCTACCCCGACGGCTACCGCGTATTCAGCGCCTTTTCGGCCATCATCCAGCGTGGGGATCGCATCGGGCTCATCGGCAACAACGGCGTGGGCAAGACCACCCTGCTCCGGCTGCTCCTCGGTGAGCTTGAGCCCACGGAAGGCTCCATCCGGCACGGGACGCGGCTCGAAGTCAGCTATTTCGATCAGCTCCGTTCCTCGCTCGATCCTGAAAAATCGGTCATGGACAACGTGGCGAACGGCAACGACACCGTGACCATTAACGGGCAGCAACGCCATGTGGCCAGCTACCTCATGGATTTCCTCTTTGAATCGGATCGGCTCAGGGTTCCGGTGCATACGCTTTCCGGCGGCGAGCGCAACCGCCTGCTCCTCGCCAAGCTGTTCACCATGCCCTCCAACCTGCTGGTTCTCGACGAACCCACCAACGATCTGGATGTGGAAACGCTGGAACTGCTTGAAGAACTGCTCGCCAACTATTCAGGGACGGTGCTCATGGTCAGCCACGACCGCGAGTTCCTCGACAACCTCGTCACCACCACGCTGGCTCTTGAAGGCGACGGGCAGGTGCGCGAGTACGTGGGCGGGTACACGGACTGGCTGCGCCAGCGCCCTGAGCCCGTGGCTGCCCACGCCGACAAGCCGAAACCCAAGCCGTTGGCCCCTCCCGCCAAGATCGGCCCGCGCAAGTTGACCTTCAAGGAACAGCGCGAGCTGCAAATGCTCAAGGACGAACTGGAAGCCCTGCCCGGCAAGATGACGGCGCTGGAAGACGAGCAGCATACGCTTGAAGACCGGCTCAACGATCCCGGCTTCTTCGCGCGCGATCCCGACGGGTTCAACGCCACCGCAAAGCGCATTTCCGAGCTTGACGACGAACAGACCGCCGCCCTCCAACGCTGGGAGGATGTCGAATTCCGCATTGCCGAACTGGAAGGCAACGCCGAGGGCAAATAGATCCATTGGGGAGGGGGAAACTTTTCTGAAAGGCCCTGTCATAGGATGTGGTTGCCTCACCTCCGCAGCACGGTAAAAATACGGCCTTTTATCCGGTTTTCCCACCGGCTGAATCCATGATTGAGGCATTTTTTCGGTTAATCCTTTGGAACTTCAAGGAAATGGCTGATGCTTTCTTAAAGTTCCAAAGGGATGACCGATAAAGTCCTTCAGATGTGGAACCCACTGACAGGAAAGCGGAAAAAGCCCTTTACCATGTGGTGGAGGCGCAACAACCATATTCTATGGCAGGGCCTTCTGAAAAAAAGCCCCGCGTTTTCCCTCCCCCGCGCCTCCCTTTTCCAAGCGTTTTGCGCTCATTGAATCCCTGCGCCTTTTGAGGCTCTCTCTTTCAAAAGGCGCATATTGAGGCGGCACGCCGGCCGTCACAGGCCATCAAGCTGTATTTGCCTTCTTTTTGCCACCATACATTGTCACCATGACAATCCACATTGTCCCGCCCGCCAAAAACATTGATCCATGACCAGCCGGATCGCTACCCCGGCTCCCCGGAGCGCTGTTAGGTTACGTCCATCATCAACGCAACCGCTAGGTTCTCAAGGAGATAGATCATGGAGAAAGGTACATTCCAGCTCAAGTCCGGTCTGGCCGAAATGTTGAAGGGCGGCGTCATCATGGACGTCACCACACCCGAACAGGCGAAAATCGCGCAGGAAGCGGGCGCATGCGCCGTCATGGCCCTTGAGCGCGTCCCCGCCGACATCCGCAAGGCCGGGGGCGTCGCCCGCATGGCCGATCCGAGCATCGTCCTCCGCATCATGGACGCCGTGACCATCCCGGTCATGGCCAAGGCGCGCATCGGCCACATCGTCGAAGCCCGCATCCTCGAATCCCTCGGCGTCGACTACATCGACGAAAGCGAAGTCCTGACCCCCGCCGACGACCGTTTCCATATCGACAAGCGCGGCTTCACCGTGCCGTTCGTATGCGGGGCCCGCAACCTCGGCGAAGCCCTGCGCCGCATTGCCGAAGGCGCTTCCATGATCCGCACCAAGGGCGAACCCGGAACCGGCAACGTCGTCGAAGCCGTGCGCCACTGCCGTATGGTTCTCGGCGAAATCCGCGCCCTGTGTGCCCTGCCCGAAGAGGAAGTCGCCAATTTTGCCAAGGAAAACGGCGCGCCGCTCGAACTCGTGCTCAAGATCCGCGCCGAAGGCCGCCTCCCTGTGGTGAACTTCGCCGCTGGCGGCATCGCCACGCCCGCCGATGCCGCCCTCATGATGCAGCTCGGCCTCGACGGTGTGTTCGTAGGCTCCGGCATCTTCAAATCCACCGACCCGGCCAAGCGCGCCAAGGCCATTGTCGCCGCCGTGACCCACTACAATGATTACAAGATCCTTGCCGAAGTCTCGCGCGATCTCGGCGAAGCCATGCCCGGACTGGAAATCTCGGCCATCGCGCCCGAACAGCGCATGCAGGAACGGGGCTGGTAAGCCGATGGCCGCAGCGTCCGCACCGCGCATCGGCGTGCTGGCCATTCAGGGAGCCTTCCGGGAACACGTCCGTTCCCTCTCCCTCTGCGGAGCCGAAACCGTGGAAATCCGCACGAGGGAAGACCTCGAAGGGCTTTCCGGCCTTGTCTTCCCCGGAGGCGAGAGCACGGTCATGGGCAAGTTCCTCATCGAATGGGGCATGATGAGCCGTGTGCGGGAGCTGATCCAAAGCGGAATGCCCGTATTCGGCACCTGTGCGGGGCTTATCCTGCTCTGCTCGGACATCCTTGATCACCCCGAACAGCCGCGCATCGGCCTCCTGAACGCTTCCGTGCGCCGGAACGCCTTCGGGCGGCAGATCGACAGCTTCACGGCCCCGCTGGAACTGCACCCGTTTCCCGCAGCGGACGGGAAGCCGACGAATCAAGCGCCCCTCGAAGCGGTCTTCATCCGCGCACCGCTCATCGAAGAGGTCGGCCCCGGCGTGGAGGTGCTCGCCCGGATCAACGGCTTCCCCGTTGCCGTGCGGCAGGGGAATATCCTTGCAACCTCTTTCCATCCCGAATTGACCAATGACCTGCGCCTCCATCAGTGGGTCGTGGATATGGCTGGGAATAATTAGGCATTGAGGAGGGGGGGAGGGAACCTTTCTCCAGAAAGGTTCCCTCCCCCCTCCTCAAACTCCTCCCCTCTCCCTCCCAAGACTTTTGTAAGGGTCAATGAAGGCAACGGGAACCGCACAGCATCAGTTCGGAGGCTTCCGTCTCCCGGCTGCGCGGAAGTGTAAATTTTAGGCTGTGTTCAATTTACTGTTGATGATTTTTTTCAATGAAAATCAATAGATAAAAGCTCGTTCCACGTCTGGTGATGTGGGCCTCTCTCATTTTTTGTTCATTACATGAAATCCAGTTTTGAAGAATTGTTGCGAGACCTCCAAATCATTTCCAAAGAACTCTTCCTTTCCAGTTGGAATCTTGTATCAACCACAAGCTTAAACACAGCCTTTCGGTTATCCCTTTGGAGTTTCAAGGAAAAAAGCATCAACCATTTTCTATGGCACAGCCTTTCCGTAAGGGCTGCAAGGGAATAAGCCTTTTGCGGGCAACAGTGAGGGGGCTGGATCTGTCGGATTATTTTTGGTCGACTATTATTGTCGACAATAGAACAGTTTTCGGCTATGCTCCCTACGGATATATTGGAGAAAGCGATGCAGCCAACGGTTCTTGGGATCATCGGATGCGGTGCGATGGGGCGTCTTATCGCCCGGCATATCCGCGAACATCTGCCGGCCTATCGTCTCGGCGGGCTTTTTTCACGCACCACGGCGCACGCCGAGGAGCTTGCGCGGGAGCTCGGAGGCGTCCCCGTGCTTGGCCTGCAACCCCTTATCGAATCATGTGATTTGCTTGTCGAAGCCACCAGCGCCGTCTCCATGCCGCCTATCGTGCGGGCTTGCCTTGCCGCCGGAAAAGCCGTCGTGCCGTTGAGCGTCGGCGGGTTTTCGCTTGATCCTTCCCTGCTGCGCGACGTGGAGGCATCCCGTACCGCGGTGCATGTGCCCTCTGGGGCCATTGCCGGGCTGGATGGCATCCGGGCCATGCGGGAAATGGGGCTTGATGCCGTTACCCTCACCACGGTGAAGCATCCCCGCAGCCTTGGGCAGACGCCGCCCCTCACGGATCTCGACCCGCCCACGGCGGAAGAGGCGCTGATCATGTCCCCGGAAGCCCGGCTGTTGTTCAGCGGCACGGCGGAAGAGGCGATCCGGCGTTTCCCCGCGAACGTGAACGTCGCGGTCAGCCTCGGCCTGGCGGGGCTTGGCTTTTCGCGGACGCGGGTACGCCTGTTCGCCGATCCCGGCGCGGCAGGAACCCTGCACCGCATTTCGGCCCGTGCCGGGGACTGTACGCTGGAAACCATAACCCGCCCGGCCCCGCTGCCCCGGAACCCACGCAGCTCGGCGCTCGCCATGTATTCCGTCCCCGCCCTGCTGCGGGGGCTCGCCGCCAACCCGAAGCTGGGGGGATGACGGTTTTCATGGACTTGGAAGCAGGATAGGCACACTCTGGAATCCCACAACAAACAAGGAGTCAGCGATGTCCCAACGCATACAGGTTTCGTTCGTTCAAGAGGGCGACGTCTACACCGTCCATACGGGTTCCCCTGTCCTTAAAGATATTGTCATGGATTATACCGGAATCCCGGAAACGGAGCGGGGCGGCAACTCGTCCGCCTTGCTGATAGCCGCGGCCCTGAGCTGTTTCTGCGGAAGCATCCGGGCGGCGCTTGTGGCCCGCGGGGTTCCGTTCCGCGCCATCCGGGCGCAGGGGACGGGAACCAAGGAACCCAATGCGGACGGCGCGATGCGCCTTGTACGCATCGACATCAACGTGACCGTGGACGCGGATGAAGCCTATGCCGCCAAGGTGGATCATTGCGCGAAGATCGTCAAAAACTGCCTCGTCACGGCATCCATTTTTGAAGGCATCAACGTCTCGCACAGTGTCCGCAGGGCAGGGGGCGCGTCATGAAGCTGACCATCATCGGGGGAGGCCCCGGAGGGTACACCGCCGCATTCGCCGCCGCGAAAGCCGGGGCCGAAGTGACCCTTATCGAGCGTGCCCATCTTGGTGGGACGTGCCTGCACACGGGCTGTATCCCGACGAAGACGCTGCGTTCATCGGCGGACGCACTGGATACGGCTGCCCGGCTCAGGGAATTCGGCATTGCCGGGGATTGCGCCGCCGTGCCGGACATGCCCGCCATCGTCGCCCGGAAGCGCAAGGTGACGGCAACCCTGCAAACCGGGCTTGAAAAGACAGCCGCCCAGTTGAAGATCCGCATCATCCACGGCGAGGCGGGGCTTGTCGGTTCCGGGCTCGTCAGGGCCGCTTCCGGGGATGAAGTTCTGGAGATCGCCGGGGATCGGGTCATCCTCGCCACCGGCTCCTCCCCGTTGGAGCTGCCTTCGCTGCCCGTGGATCACCGGCTTGTCCTGTCCAGCGACGATGCGCTGGAGCTGCAAACCGTGCCTGAGCACTTGGCCATTGTCGGCGGCGGGGTTATCGGCTGTGAACTCGCTTTCATCTACCGGGCCTTCGGCGCGAAAGTGACGGTCATCGAAGGGCAGGGGCGTCTGCTCCCCCTGCCGTCCGTGGACGGGGAAATCAGCCGTCTGCTGCTCCGTGAAATGAAGAAGAAAGGCATCGCCGTGGAACTGGCCCATACGGTTTCCCGCGTATCCCCGTGTGACGGCGGGGCGGCGGTGGAAATCGCGCCTTTCCCCGCAGGGGCGGGCGGTTCCCGTATCCTGAACGCGTCCGCCGTTTGCGTTACCGTGGGCCGGACGCCGAACACCGCCGGATTGGCCGAAGCGGGGATTGCGCTCGACCAGCGTGGCTGGATCATCGTCGACGATACGCTGGAAACGTCGGTTCCCGGCGTATATGCCATTGGCGACGTCACCGGCCCGCGGCGGATCATGCTGGCGCACATGGCCGCAGCCGAAGCGCATACCGCGGTTCATAACATCCTGCACCCTGAGAAGCGGAAAACGCAATCCTATGCGGCGGTTCCTTCGGCCATCTTCACCTCGCCGGAAATCGGCGATGTGGGATTGACGGAAGAACAGGCCAAGGAACAGGGGATGGCGGTACGTTCGGCGGTGTTCCAGTTCCGGGAACTCGGCAAGGCGCAGGCTATGGGCGCGCTTTCCGGGCTTTTCAAAATCGTTGCCGAAGAGGGCACGGGCAGGCTCCTCGGCGTCCATATTGCCGGGGCGCACGCCTCGGATCTCATCGCTGAAGCGACCCTCGCCCTTCAGAAGGGGTGTACGGCACGGGAACTCTTTGAAACCATCCATGCCCATCCGACCCTTTCGGAAGGGCTGTACGAAGCCGCCGGGATGCTCGCCTAGCTCCCGTTTCCCTCAACCATGCCGCACGGCTCCACCGGGTGCGGCAAACCGCAGGAGGCATTATGAACACGCCAAAATCCCTGAACTTTCCTGAAGATCTCGGTTACACGGCCCGCCACGTATGGGCCCGCAAGGACGGCGACACGCTGGTCATCGGCATCACGGATTTCGCACAGGATCAGCTTGGTGAAATCCTGTTCGTCGATCTGCCCGATGCGGGCGCTTCCTTCGGGGCCGATGACGAATTCGGGACTGTGGAATCCCTGAAAACCGTCAGTTCGCTGTATATGCCCGTGGCCGGGGAAGTCGTTGAGCGCAATGGGGCGCTGGAAGGCAAGCCTACGCTCGTGAACCTCAACTGCTACGCCGATGGCTGGATGCTCCGTATCCGGCCCACGGAAACGCCCGCCCTGATGACGGCGGCTGATTACCGCAGCCAGTTGGAAGGCTGACGGACAGCCTTCAGATGAAGGCAAAGGCTTCTGTCATGGCAGGTGGTTGTTTCATCTCCACAGCACGCTGAAAATACGGTTTTTTTATCCGGTTTTCCCATTGGCGGAACCCACAGCTAAAACATTTTGCCGCTTATCCCTTTGGGACTTCAAAGAAAAAAGCATCAGCCATTTTCTGTGACGCAGCCAATGCAAAAAATGCCGGGAGCTTTTCCCGGCGTTTTTTTTTGTGGGCTTCAGCCTGTTGAGGATACGAAGCGTCAGAAAAATAACCACCTGCTGTGCGGGTGGTTATTAGTTGGCCCTGTCATGGGATATGGCTGTTTCATGTGGCTGTGTCATAGAAAATGGCTGATGCTTTTTTTCTTGAAGTTCCAAAGGAATAACTAACAAAATACTTTAACCACGAATTCCGCAAAGGAAAAACTAGAGAAAGAGGCTGTATTTTCACCATATTATGGAGATGAAACAACCATATGCTATGATAGAACCTTTCATGTTTGCAGCGTGATGAAAAGAGGGCCTTTTTCTCCCGTGTTCCGCTTGCTTCCGCTTTTGTTGGCGGGCTTCATGGCCCAAGCCCTTTATCGGCCATTTCCTTGGGACATCAAGAAAGCATCAGCTATTTCCATGAGACAGCTTTTTTATGTCTCTGTCAGAGTTTATGGTCGTTTTGACTCAGCAATATGCTGAAAAATATATACTTTTTCCCAGATTTTTCCGCTGAGGGGTTCCATGGTTGGGGGAGTTTATTGGTTATGTCTTTGGCATTTCAGGAAAGAAAGCATCAACCGTTTTCCATGACAGAGCTTTTCCTACACTGTTCCGCCATCATACCTCATACCTCACGTTTTCCATCCCCCTTCCCCGTCCATCGTTACAGCCGCAGCCATCAAAAAAGCCCCCTGATCCGTATGGTGGTACGGATCGGAGGGCTTCCCGCCGCGTCGCCGCAGGCTGCATCATTTCAGAAGGGGGCCGCTTTCGCTGTGTTACCGGATCAACCCCTGTTCCTTGAGGGTCTTGTGGGCCTTTTCCTTTTCCTGCCGGATGATTTCGCCAAACGCCTTGCCATCCTTAAAGTAGGGGAGCAGTCCGGCCCCGCGTACGCCCGCCTGATATTCAGGGTTGGCGCATATCTTGGCAAGCGCGGCTTCGAGATAGGCCTGAGCTTCCGCGGGGAAGTCCGGCGGGGTGGCAAGGCCGCGATACTTGGCGGATTCGAGCTTATAGCCAAGCTCGTTCATGGTCGGGACATCGGGGCAGAGCTCATAGCGATCCTTGGTTGCAATGGCGAGGCCGCGCGCACCCTGCATACGCAGGAAGTTGGATGTGGAAGCAAAATAGCAGTCCACTTCGCCGCCGAGCAGCGCCGGAGCCGCCTTGCTGCCGCCGGGGTAGGGAACCTGCGTGAACTTCGCGCCGGTGAACTTTTCCACGTTCATAAGAAAGATATGGTCACCGGTGAGCTTGCCCACGGTTGCGGCCTTCACCTTGCCGGGGTTGGCCTTGGCGTATTCGATCAGTTCCCCGAAACTCTTAAACGGGCTCTTTTCGCTGACGATCAGGATGTCCGGGTCGAACACGAGGCAACAAAGCGGATTCAGTTGTTCCGTCTTGTAGCCCGGCTGCCCCTCAGGGCGAAGCATGGGCTGGAGCACGATATGGGGCAGATCCACGCCGCCGATGGTGTACCCGTCCGCCTTTGCGCCGATGAGCCACGTCCAGCCGATTTCCCCGCCCGCGCCCGCCTTGTAGGTCACGACGATGGGCTGGGGGATGACCCCCTTGGCGAATTTCTCGACGAGCCTGTGGCTCAGGTCGCTGCCGCCGCCCGCATTGAATGCGGTCATGAGCATGATCGGCTTGGCGGGGTATTCCGCCAGCGCAGGAAGCGCGGACACAAAGCAAATCCCCAGGGCGAGCAACAAAGCATAGAATCTTTTCATAGCTACCTCAAAGGTGGGTGGTGAAAAACAAATTTGTCGACCGTTGACAGTATTAGAACTCTGTCGACGGGTTGTGTCAAGTGCTGTTTGTCACAACACCTAAAAAATCTTTCAGAGTGGATGGGGCAGGCATGGTGCGATGTTTTGAAGGCTGGGGGGAAAAGACGGCGTGCCGCAGAAGGGCATTTGGGAGTCGGGCACAGGAAGGCCGTTTTTTGCGTACATCAGGCCGTACCTGTGGGCCAACCCAATGGAGGGGAAAAAGCCCATGGCTGGGACTCTTGGCGGCTATTTTCTATATTTGATTATAACTATTATAAATATTTTATCATTCAGTTGTAAAAAATAAGGCTGCGTCATAGCATGTGATTGTTTCATATCCACAGCCCGGTGAAAATACAGCCTTTTTCTCCAGTTTTCCCCTTGGCGGAATCCATGCCTGCGGCATTTTGTCGGTCATTCCTTTGGGATTTCAAGGAAAAACATCAACCAATTCCTACAATACGACTAAAAATAAATTTCCCGTATCAGAGAACCCGGCAGCTCCAAAATAAGGCGTGGGCGCGGTTACGCACGAAGGTTTGGGCTTCTGGATGGCATCCGGCAGTCCCCAGCCCCATCCGCAGCCCCCTCCGCGTGAAGCGCTGGGAACGGCCTTTCATAGGGTGAGGGGCCGGAGTTTCCGGTTTGGGCAGCTAAAAAATGGCATCAGAGGCCTGCCGGAGGGCCCGCATCGGCCATGTGCTGGAGGAGACAGGGCTTACAGTATTTTTTCGGATCTGTAGTTTATCTATTTCACTTTATCTATTGTATAAATGCGGATGCTCCATCGGGTGTGCGAGGCTGTCTGTATTTTTGTCGACTATTTTTGTCGACAGAGTATTGACAGGGCGTGTTTCTTTTCACATACTGTCGACGGATGACAAAAATACTGTCAGCGATCGACCGTTGTTCGTACACGAGAGGCGCCAAGCCTTTTCCACTCAGGAGGATTCATATGCATGCAGAATGTCTGGGGCTTGTCTGCCGCGAATGCGGCAAACGCGTGCCTGAGGCCGAATGTGCCCTGTCTTGTCCCGACTGCGGCGCGCCCATGCGCGTCACGTTTTCCGAGGCGTCGCTCCGTCAGGTGCTGGGTGCGGGCCTGCCCACTCCCGATGGGCGCTCATTCCTCCGCCAGTGGCGGTCTATCCTGCCGATTTCCGACGAATCGCTCATCGATCGCGTGAGCCTTGGCGAAGCCGAAACGCCGCTGCTGTCTTCCCACCGCTACGGTGAGAAGCTCGGCATACCGGATCTGCATTTCAAGGTGGAGCAGGGGCCGACCCTGTCCCTGAAGGATCGCGGCACGGCTCTGTGCGTCCTCAAGGCTTTGGAATTCGGCTGTAAAACCGTGTGCCTGTCCTCGTCCGGCAACAACGCGGCCAGCGTATCAGCCTACGGCTCCCGCGCCGGGCTCAATCCCGTGGTCTTCGTCCAGAAACAGGTTTCCGCCGCGAAAATTTTCAAGAGCCTCGTCTACGGCGGGCGCGTAGTCCGCATCGACGGCGACATGGCCGCCGCCAGCCGGATCTGCGGGGAAATGGTCAAGCGCCGCAACTGGTTCCAGTGCGGCGGCCCCAACCCTTACCGTATCGCCGCAAAGCGCACCTTCGCTTACGGTGTCGTCCAGCAGCTTGGGCAGGCCCCGGATACGGTTCTGATCCCCTGCGGCGGCGGGGCCGGGATGGTCGCCGCGTTTGACGCCTTCCGCGAGATGCTCGCCGCGGGGGTCATCGATCGGATGCCGCGCCTCGTCGGGGTGCAGTTGCAAGCCTGCGATCCCACGGCCCGCGCCTTCCATGAAGGCCGCGATGCCGTGACGCCCGTGGACAAGAAGCCTTCCCTTTCCGACGCCATCATGAACAACAACCCCTACTGGGGGCGCTACTGCCTGCAAGCCGTGCGCGAAACCGGCGGCACCATGATTTCCGTTTCCGACGCCGACTTCATCCACACCATCCGCGAGCTTGGGCGGGAAGAGGGGCTGTTCACGGAACCGGCGGGTTCCGTCTCCGTGGCCGCCTTGCGGTATCTCGTGAAGGTGCCCGGTTTTGAGAATCCGGGGGTTACCGTCTGCAACCTCACCGGGCACGGGCTGAACGCGCCGCAGGTCGCCACCGACGAACGCGAAACGCCCGGCGTCATCCCCCCGACCGTGGAGGCCGTGGAAGCCTTCCTGCAAAAGCTGAGTCCCGGACAACGCCCTGTAACTGCCATCTAAACACCTGTTGGAGGTAGATATGAAAAGCTTGTTCCTTTCCTCTCTTCTGGCGCTGGGCCTCTTGGCGGTTCCCGCACAGGCTGCCGAGTATCCTGCAAAGCCGATCACCCTGATGACCGCGTTCAATGCGGGCGGCGGCAGCGACGTCAGCCACAGGCTCCTTGAAAAATTCGCCAAGGGCGTTTTCGATCAGCCCATCATCGTAACCTACAAGGCCGGTGCGGGCGGGGAAATCGGCTGGACGTGGCTGGTCGGCGCAAAGGCGGACGGGTACACCATCGGCGGCGTGGATCTGCCTCATATCGTGCTCCAGCCCATGCTGCGCCCTGAGGGGCAGCCGGGCTACAAGACGGAACAGCTCAGCCCGCTTTGCGGCCTTGTGTACGACGCCGACGTGGTCATGGTTCCCGAAGACGCCCCCTATAAGACGTTCAAGGATCTTATCGAGTACGCCAAGGCCAACCCCGGCAAGGTGAAGGTGGCGACCGTGGGCAAGCTTACCGGCGATCACCTCTTCCTTATGCAAATCGAAAAGCTCACCGGCGCGAAGTTCACGCAGGTGCCTTATTCCGGCAGCGGCAAGGCCATCCCCGCTTTGCTCAGCGGCGAGGTGGACGCCTACTTCGGTTCGGGTTCCAGCTTCCTGCGCATGGAAAAGACCCGCGGGCTCGCCATCGGCAGCAAGGAACGCTATGAGCTGTGCCCCGACGTGCCCACGTTCATTGAACAGGGCTATGCCATCGAGTCCGGCAAGTATCGCGGCCTCGCCACGCCCCAAGGCATTCCCGCCGAAGCACGGCAGTATCTGGAAAGCAAGTTTGCGGAAGTGTGCGCCGACCCCGAATATCAGAAGGCGGTCAAGAGCAGCGGCCTGATGCCCCAGTTCCAGACCGGCAAGGCTTTTGGTGAGATCATCAGCAGGGAAGGCGAACAGGCCAAGAAGGTTCTGGAGGCTTCCGGTCTCCTCAAGTAGGGTCATGGGGGAGGCGACTCCCCCCTTGAAGCTTCATCCATAACACGAGCGAGATGAACATGTTTGATCCGTGGGTAGTCCTTTCCAATCTGTCCGACCCGGTCACGCTGCTGCTCATGACCCTGAGCGCCTGCTTCGGCATCATTATGGGGGCCATCCCCGGATTGTCAGGCACGCTCGGCATCGCGCTGCTCCTGCCTTTTACATTCGGGCTTGAACCGGCGACGGCGCTGCTGATGCTCGGTTCCGTATACTGCGGCTCGGAATATGGCGGCTCCATCCCCTCAATCCTCATCAATACACCGGGAACGGCGGCGGCCCTGTGCACCACGTTCGACGGGTACCCTATGGCCATGAAAGGGCAAGCGCAGAGGGCCCTTTTCACGGCACTGATCGCATCGGTCTTTGGGGGGCTTTTCGGTGTTGCCTCCTTGCTGTTCCTGTCCGTGCCCCTTGCCAACGTGTCCATGAAGTTTGGTGCGCCCGAACAATTCTGGCTGTGCGTGTTCGCGCTGACGATCATCGCTTCACTTTCTTCCGGCAATGTCCTCAAGGGCGTGATCGGGGCGCTTATCGGCCTTGTCCTTGCCTGCGTGGGCATGGATCCGGTCACGGGGTATCCCCGTTTCACGTTCAATACGATGGAACTCATGGGCGGGATCAACGTAGTCCCCGCGCTTATCGGGCTGTTCGCCATCCCTCAGGCCCTGCTGCTCCTGCGCCCCGCAGGGGAAAAGGGCGTTATGGCCCCCTATAATCCGGCCCCCGGCGTCTTTTGGCAGACGTTAAAAGACTTCTTCCGCCGCATATGGGTCACGCTTGTGGCCGGTGTGGTCGGGGTCATCGTGGGCATCATGCCGGGAGCGGGCGGCAACATCGCCACTTTCGTAGCCTATAATGAAACCAAGCGGTTCTCGAAGAAGCCCGAAGAGTTCGGTACCGGCGTCATGGAAGGGATCATGGCCCCTGAAGTCTGCAACAACGCCGTGGTCGGGGGGGCGCAGATCCCCATGCTCACGCTCGGCATCCCCGGCAGCGCCCCCGCCGCCGTGATGCTCGGCGCGCTGATGACCCACGGGCTGAAGCCGGGCTTCGATCTGTTCTCGGAACAGGGCGACATCGTATTCACCTATGCCTTCGGGCTGATCCTGTCGAACATCATCATCCTGCTGCTTGGGCTCGTACTGGTGCGCATTTTCGTGCGGGCGCTGCAAATCCCGCAGCACTTCCTTGTGGTAGCGATCCTGGCCCTGTCCGTGGTCGGCTCCTACTCCATCAGCAGCTCCCTGATGGACGTGCTGTCCATGGCGGCTTGCGGTTTGCTCGGTTACGTGCTTGTGCGGTATAAGTACGGGGTCGCCCCCATGGCGCTTGGGCTTATCCTCGGCACCACAATGGAAGAAGGATTCAAGCTGTCGCTTCATCTCGGATCGGCGGAAGGCAATATCATGCTGTTCTTCTTCTCGCGCCCGCAGAGCCTTGTGCTCATCATCCTTACGCTGCTTTCGCTCGGCTATTCCATTTGGAAGGAATGCGGGGCCAAGAAGGTTTGATTCGCGGGACATATCGCCCTTACTGTATAGTGGCGTATCCGGCTAAACAAGAATTGGGATGCTGCGCAGCCCATCAGGAAGGATGCAGATGAAAGAACGTACCATAGATATTCTGACCGCTGTTTTTCTCATCGCCTTCAGCTTCGTCATGCGGGGCCAGCTTGAGGGCATCCCCCGCGAAGGCGTACTCTTTCCGCTGTGCGTGCTGTATTTGATCATGGCGTGCAGCGTCCTGCTGGCGCTCAAGGCCATTATGGCAGGCAAAGGGGAAATGTCCTTCTTCGGGGACATTCCCCCGCAGCGCTGGTGCCTTGTTTCCGCGATTTTCATCGCGCAGGTGCTTGGCGCAATGTATGTTTCATTCAAGATCAGCATGGCCGTCGGCATGTTTGCCATGCTGGTTGTGCTGACCCCCCGCAAGACCGGCAGGGCACTCTTCGCCGACCTTGCGTTCACGGCGGCGTTTATCGTATTTTTCCAAGTCTTTTTCACCAACATCATGCATATCTACTTTCCGGAGCCTTTCTTTGGATAATCCCCCTTCCTGAAAAGGCTTTTGGTTCCCCAACAGGCGGTGCGCACCGCCTGTTCCCCCAGCACGGCAAGGCCGCCCCATCTAATGAGGGGCGGCCTTGTTTGTGGTGTACATCGTTTTTTTGTCCATCCTGTGCGGGGAAGGCTTCCGTGCCTCATGCCCCTTTTCAGTTTTCAGCATTCCTATGCTTGAAAATGGAGCGTGAAGGGCTGCGTATTCACCACACCAATATGGTGAAAGTCTTTGTTATAGTTTCATCTCAACAGTGCGGTGAAAATACAGCCTTTTTCTCCGGTTTTCCCCTTGGCGGTATCCACGGCCAAGGCATTTTGCCGGTTATCCCTTTGGAACTTCAAGGAAAAAAGCATCAACCATTTTCTATAACACAGCCTAGTGAAATAATTATTCTTCATCAAATATGGCGCTTGCCGGGGCCATAAGCTGGGCCGCCTCGTTGTAGTGCATGGTCGTCTGGATGTTCGCATGTCCGGCAAGGGCCTGAATGCTTTCAAGGCGCGCCCCCCGGCTTGCAAGCTGGGTGAAACAGCTATGGCGGAACCAATGCGGCGAAACGTCACCTCTGGAAATGACAAGGGAAGACCATTTCTTGACGAGCGCATACAGGCCATGCCGGGAAATAGGGCGTCCGCGGTGGCGGAGGTTTTCAAAGATCGGATAATCGGGGCGCGGTGAGGTGCGGCGCCGCAATTCTTCAAGTACCGCTTGAGCTTTTTGGGGAAGATAGACCCGCCGCGCTTTGCTGCCTTTCCCCAGCACGTCAAGGTACCAGCGCCCTTGCCAGTTGATCACGTTCACCCATTTGAGGGATACGGCTTCCTCGGCGCGCAGCCCCGTCATGAACAGAACCCGGAAGAGGACAACATCACGGAACGGCGCGCCAAGTTCTTCCATGCCAGTGAATAGGCGCTCCAGTTCATCCTGTCCGAGGCTATGCGACAGGTGGCCCGGCAAGGTTCCTTTCCCATCGCTGCGCTTCCGTTTCAAAAAAGCGGCGGGGTTGACTGTGCAGACGCCCGAATCGACGAGATGCCGGAAAAAACTCCGAAGCGTAGCCGCCGCCGTATTCCGGGAGCTTGGCTTCAGCCCCTTGTTTGCCAGATGCCGTAAATAGGCGTCAATATCCCATGCTTTCAAGAGGTTGAAACTCTTTTTCGCATAATTGAAAAGGCCAATGATATACAGGGCGTACAATTCTATCGTCCGTGTGGAGTCGGCATACACGGCATGGAGGAAAAAAAGGATGACGCGCTCATCGGGCAGGAGATCCGACTGGAAAGAAATGTATTCGGCGATGTTTTCGTAATCGCGGCTGAGCATAAAATGTTCCAAGACCCGTTTCCGATCAAGGGGCGTCCAGTCAGGCAGGGTTTCGGGAAGCTGTGAAAATGAGGGGGCCGGAAGGGGGGGCATGAATAGAACCTCCATAACAGGGAACGGCTACAGCCTATCGAACTTGTACGGGCGCCGCAAGGTACATTCCCTTTGCATTTCATGAGATTGGGAAAACTGCCAACGGGCGGATACATTGCCGGGGATGGCCTTTAGGATAGAAACCTTTGGCTGAACCCAAAAAGAAATGGCTGAGGCCATATTTTTTTGAGGCTCTGTCATAGTTTGTGGTTGTTTCATCTCCACAGTACTGTGAAAATACAGCCTTTTTTCCGGTTTTCCTCTTGGCGGAATACAGGGCTAAGGCATTTTGTCAGTTATCCCTGTGGAACTTCAAGGAAAAAAGTATCAACCATTTTCTATAACACAGCCTTTTTTTAACTTCAAAAACTTCAAAGAGGTAAGCAATAGAAGGACTCGGCTATGGAGGCAGCCAACGGAAAACCTGATAAAAATCTGTATTTTCACCGTATTATAACAACAAAAGGCTGTGCCAGAGAAAATGGCTGATGCTTTTTCTTTGAAGCTCGAAAGGAACGACCGGCAAAATGCCTTAGCCATAGGTTCAAGGGAAAGCTGGAGAAAAAGGCTGTACTTTCACCGAGCTGTGGAGATGAAACAACCACATCCCCTGACAGAGCCCAGCAAAACAATCGCATCTTATGGTAGATCCCATCTTTTGAAGAATTGTTTCAGCACTGAAAACACAACCCGGTTAATGGCTGCTTCACTATGAGAACAATGTTGGCAGATTTGGCCTTTTGCGGATGGCTCTATCAGAGTACATGGTTGTTTTTGTTTCGACAATATACTGAAAATATATGCTTTTTCTCAAAATTTTCCGCTGGTGGGCTCTGTGATTAGGGGATTTTATTGGTTATTTCTTTGGAATTTCAAGGAAATAAAGCATCAACCGTTTTCTATGACACAGCCTTGCGGATTTGGTTTTACTCAGGCTTTAGCTTTGCCAAAGCGGGCCAGAAAAGTTTTATTCCCGATAGCTCGGAATTGGGCCATATGGCGTCAAAGAAAAAGTCCTTCAAAAATTGATTTTAAGGCGCTAAAAAATTTTTTCCGATGTATGAGTCGTAAAATGGATAAAAGCGATTACAGCGCATTTTTGGCGGTTCTGCTCCACTCTGAAATATTAGTTAACTTTATGACAGTAAAGTTAACTATACTGGAGGGGAACATTTCCTGATTTCCTTTTATGCCGAGCATTTCGTTTTTTTACATTTTATCAAATAACTATATATGATTAGGTAATAAATTTGACAATATGGGCCTGATCTAAAGAATATCTGCCATTCCACAAAAAAAGACGCGCGGAAAAACCGCGCGCCGTATGTTCGTCTTAACCATCAAGCTAATGCACTGAGGCCGCCATGCTCGAAAAACAGTTGAGTGTCCGCGAAATGGCAAACGGCGTCTCCGCGATAAACTCAAGGCATGTCGGAGACAGCCGTTTCGTACCGGGAAGCATACAGAAAAGATCCGCATGGTAGGTTCGCACGGTGGAAACCTGTACCGGGAACGGCCCGGCGAGCTTGAACGGCTTGCATGAAATGTTTTGCAGTGATTTCCGGGCCGCCGCACGTAAAGCCTCATGAACCGCCCCAGTCGGCTGATGGACGGCTGCCCTCGTACCCAGTGCCCGTTTTACCGTTACAATCTCCGCATGGGGATAAACGGAAGCGGCTTCCTCAGCAAGCCTGTCGTCACCGCTGATCAGCCGGACGGGGATATCATACTCGCCAGCCAACAACCCATTCAGGTAATACTCACCCACGGGGACGCCGTTGACGCGGATTTCAGCGAAGGCCGATCCATTGATGGTGTGGGCCAGCACGCCATAAGCTCCGGCGCGCGCGTGGTAGCCGATCAGGAAAAGCCCATCCCACGGGCCGCAGTCAAGGCCGCCCATCATACCGAACAGCCGGGGCTTCCCAGAGACGAGGCACGCGCTCGGATGCAGCTCTTCCAACAGGATATTGTTGTATTGCCCATGACCGTCAGCCACCCAGATTTCGGCAGCCCCGCCTTCCAATGCCCCCTCGACGGCGGCATTGACTTCCCTGGTCATGAGGAGCCGCGCCCGTTCGTACTCGCCAGAGCCGGGGCAGGTCTGCTCCGGGCTCATAACCCCGCTGATGCCTTCAATATCCGCAGAAATCAAAATGCGCATGATGTTCTCCGTATTCCGAACAAGGATAGCTGCGGCCCTCAGCCCCGCACGATGTCACGCCACTCCGGCAGCACTTCCCGAATGGAAGGACGCCTATGCCCGTCGCGCCCGGTAAAGGGTTCCGCAAAAAACAAGGCTTTGAAAATGGCTTGCTCGGTCGCCTCGGCAGCAGCCTGAAACAGGCGATCCATCCAACCGTCCGGAGCATGAAGAAGCGGCACGGCGGATTCTGACGACTGCGGGAGGTGTTGGCTGGAAGAAAAGGCAATGGCGACGTCTCCGCTGCCATGCCCGAAAATGGAGCCCGTCCGCGCAAGGCCATTCCCGGCCCGTTTCGCCAGCCGCCCAAGCTGCAAGACATCCAATGGCGCATCGGTCGCCAACAGCATGATGATGCTGCCCTTTTCCGGTGCGGCGGCAAGCACGGCGGCTTCCGCACCGATGCGATCCAGCCGTTCCTCCAAAAGATGGCCTACGGGACGGCCCGCCAACAGGCAGTGTTCCGCTTTGCCGAAATTGGAAAGCACGAGCGCCCCGACGGTGAAGGGCTGCCCTCCGCACTCCGCTATCCGGGAAGCCGAACCGATGCCCCCCTTGAGGTGGAAGCAGGACATGCCCCGCCCGGCCCCGACACTCCCCTGCATGAATTCGCGGGAAGCCGAGGCACACGCTTCGATATATTGTTTTTCAGTTACGGCAAGGGCCTGAATGTCGTTTAAATACCCATCGTTACATTCAAGAACCAAAGGGTTGACCGTCGGCCATTCCCGGCCCACTTCCGGGTGTGCGGACACCGCCGCCCGGATCTGCGCCGTGGCGATTGCCCCCACCGAAAACGTGTTGGTCAACGCCAGCGGCGTTTCGAGGCAACCGAGCTCAGCCATCTGCATCAAGCCGACGCTCTTGCCAAACCCATTGAATATACGGCAGGCGGCAAGCGGCTTCCGCATCAGGGGATCGTCGTTGGGGAGCACCACGGTCACACCGGTATGGACATCCCCTTCATCCAGTGTGCAATGCCCGACGCGGACGTCGCCCACATCCGTGATCGCATCCAACGGGCCGCTCGGCAAAACCCCGACGCGGGGGAAATCCAATCCGTTCATGGCTATTCCTGATCGATCTTGGGATCAAGCGCGTCGCGCAGGCCATCACCGAAAAGGTTGAACATGAGCACCGTCAAAAAGATGGCGAGGCTTGGGAAAATCGCCACATGCGGGGCCACCACCATATCGGCGCGGGCTTCATTCAGCATCGCCCCCCACTCAGGCGTGGGCGGCTGTGCGCCGAGGCCGAGGAAGGACAGGCTGGCGGCGGTGATGATGGACGTGCCGATACGCATGGAAAAGTAGACGACGATGGACGAGATCGTCCCTGGGAAAATGTGGCGCAGCATAATCGTCATCGGCCCGGCGCCGAGGCTGCGGGCCGCCTCGACGAACGTCTGGCGCTTGAGCGCCAGCGTGTTGCCGCGCACCAAACGGGCGAATGCGGGAATGCTGAAGATCGCCACGGCGAGGATGACGTTCGCCATGCCGCTGCCGAGAACCGCAACGACGCTGATGGCGAGGAGGATGCCGGGGAACGCGAACAGGACGTCGCAAACCCGCATGACCACACGATCCCACCAGCCTTCAAAATAACCGGAGGTCAGGCCGAGCAGCGTCCCGACGACTGCGCCGACCAGCACGGAGGAAAAGCCCGCAGCCAGCGAAATGCGCGCGCCCGCAAGGATGCGGCTGAAAATATCGCGTCCGAGGGAATCCACGCCGAACCAGTGCTGGAGCGAGGGGCCAGCGTTCAACATATCGTAGTCAAAGTAGTTTTCCGGGTCGTAGGGCACGATCCACGGCCAAAAGACGGCGATCAGAACCAACAGGCCGATGAAGCTGCCCGCGAACAGCGTCATGCGCTGCCGCTTGAACTTGCGCCAGAATTCGCTCCACGGGGTACGGACTTTTGCGGGGCCGGATGCGGCTGATACGTTGTTTTGCATGTTCATATCACTTGAAGCAGATTCGCGGGTTGATGATGGCATAGAGGATATCCACCAGCAGGTTGATCAGGATGAATTCGAGCGAAAACAGGAGCACTTCGGCCTGAAGAACCGGATAGTCCCGCATTTCCACGGCATCCACGAGCAGGCGGCCAAGGCCGGGCCAGTTGAATACCTTTTCGACCACGATGGAACCGCCGAGCAGGAAGCCGAACTGAAGGCCCATCATGGTCACGACGGGGATGAGCGCATTGCGCAGGCCATGCTTGACGATGACCGCCCATTCGCTCAGGCCTTTGGCGCGGGCCGTGCGGATGTAGTCATCCTGGAGGATTTCCACAAAAGACGCACGGGTGAACCGGGCCATGACCGCGGCGACGCCCGCCCCCAGCGTAATGGACGGCAAAATGTAGTGTTTCCACGAGTCCGCCCCTACGGTGGGCAGCCACCCCAGCGAAACGGAAAAAATTTCCATGAGCAGCAGCCCAAGCGCAAAGGTCGGGAAGGAAATCCCGGAAACGGCGAGCGCCATCCCCGCGTGATCCTGCCATTTGTTGCGCTTGGTGGCTGAAATCATGCCGATGATCAGCCCAAAGAAGACCGACCAGACCATGCTCCAGACGGTGAGCCAGAAGGTCGCCGCGAAACGCTCCCCGATTTCCACGCTGACGGGGCGCTTGGTGCGCAGGGAGGTGCCGAAGTCGCCTTTGGTAATGATGTTGCCGAAATAGGTGATGAACTGTTCAGGAAGGGGCTTGTCCAGCCCAAGATCCTTGCGCACCAGTTCCACGGTGACCTGATCCGCTTCCGGCCCGGCGGCAAGGCGCGCGGGATCGCCGGGAAGCATGTGTACGAACAGGAATACGATCACCGCGACCAGAAACAGCGTGGGCAGCAACCCAAGAAGGCGTTTGACAAGATAGTGGAGCATCCGTTGAAACCTCGCCGAAGGGCGGAATGACGGGCCGGGCATGACGCCCGGCCCTGACACTGGAGTTATTGCAGATCGATTTCTTCAAAGAAGTAGTTGGCGTCAGGCATGACGTACATGCCGGTCAACTTCTTGCTGGTCGCGTAGAGCAGCTTTTCGGTCACGAGGAAGGCCCACGGGGTATCCTTCCAGATCTCTTCCTGCACTTCGGTGTACAGCTTGGTCTTTTCGGCGCGGTCGGTGGTGCCGAGCGCCTTCATGATGTTCGCGTCCACCGTGGGGTTCTTATAGTAGGAAATGTTGTACATGGACGGCGGAGTCTTATCGCCGGCGAACAACGGACGCAGGCCCCAGTCGGCTTCGCCGGTGGAGGAGGACCAGCCGGTATAGTACAGGCGGACGGGCGCGGTGGCGGCATCCTGATGGCTTTCCACCTTTTCCACGCGCTGGCCGGCTTCCAGAGCCTGAACCTGGGCCTTGATGCCCACCTGGGCGAGTTGCTGCTGGATGAACTGGATCACCTTCTGGCCGGTGGTGTGGTTATAGGCAGACCACAGCGTGGTCGTGAAACCGTTGGGATACCCGGCTTCAGCAAGCAGTTCCTTAGCCTTCTTGGGGTTGTACGGCCAAGGGCCGAGCTTGATGGCATAGTCGACGCCCTGCGGCAGCGGGCCTTCCGAAGGGAAGGCGTAACCGCTGAAAGCCACCTTGGCGAGGGCTTCCTTGTTGATGGCGTAGTTGATGGCCTGACGCACACGGATGTCGTCGAACGGCTTCTGGAGCATATTCATGTTCAGGTAGCGCGTCACGATGGAAGGCGCGGCGATGAGCTTGAGGTTCTCATCCTTTTCCAGGACGGCGGCCTGTTCATACGGCACGGGGAAGGTGAAATGGGCTTCGCCGGTGCGCATCATCGCGGAGCGGGCATTGTTGTCCACAACGGGCACCCAAGTGATGGTATCGATCTTGGGCAAGCCGGGACGCCAGTAGTTCTCGTTCTTCACACCCTTGAGATAGTCGGTCTGCTTCCATTCCACGAACTTGTACGGGCCGGTGCCCACGGGGTGGAACATGATGTCCTTGCCGTACTTCTTGAGCGCGGTGGGGGAAATCATGACCGCGGAGGGATGCGCGAGCTGGTTGATGAAGGGCGAGAAGGGCGTCTTCAAAGTGACCTTGGCGGTGAGGTCGTCGACCACTTCGGTCTTGGCGATGTTGGAATACAGGCTGTACCGCTTCAGCTTGTTTTCCGGGTTGGTAACGCGGTCGAAGTTGACTTTGACGGCTTCGGCGTTGAAGTCGGTGCCGTCGTGGAACTTCACGCCCTTGCGCAGATGGAAGGTATATACGAGCCCGTCAGGGGACACGTCGTAGCTTTCGGCGAGCACGGGGCGCAGCTCAAGCTTCTCGTTGAAGCCGAACAGCCCTTCATAGAATGTTTTCGCACAGGCGTGGGACAACGTATCATTGGCATCCCACGGATCGGTGGTGGTCAGGGTCGAAGCGACGGCAAGCACCACGTCTTTGGAAGCATGGGCCTGCGGAGCGCACAACGCAGCAACCATCGTTGCGGCAATAAGCACTTTTTTCCATGTGTTGCAGAAAAACATACATACTCCTCACATACGCCTGACGGCGGGGTTGATAACGGCGTCCCGCGCCATTGCGGGACGTCGGACAATCCTGAATGTCTGGACGAGCGCCCTTTCGCCCAAAGGGGGCAGCCGCCTGACGGCTAAGCTCGCCATAAAAGCGGAATTCCGCCGAAAAATCCTTCCCCGGCGAACCCCTCTTGAAACGCGGGGCTTCAGGTGCCCCTAAAACCAGTTCGCCACCTGATCTTCGGATACGAAATGTCCGGGGCTTACTTCCTTCAGGGGGGGCACCACGGGCTCATAATCCGCTGGGCGGACAGGGCTTGGGATTTCACCCGTCAGCAAAGTGTGCGACATGGTGCGCCGCGAGGGATCCGGGATGGGCACGGCGGACATGAGCCGTTTGGTATAGGGATGCAGCGGGTTTTCAAAGACGTCACGCCGGGAGCCCAGCTCCACGATCCGCCCAAGGTACATGACGGCCACCCGGTGGCAGACGCGTTCTATGACGGCCATATCATGGGAAATAAAGAGGAAGGCGATGCGGAACTCTTTTTGAAGGGCCAAAAGGAGGTTGATGATCTGGGCGCGTACGGACACGTCGAGGGCGGAAACGGATTCGTCGGCAATGATGATTTCCGGGTTCATCGCCAAGGCGCGGGCGATGCAGACGCGCTGGCGCTGCCCGCCGGAGAACTCATGCGGATAACGGACGGCCATCGCGGGGTCCAGATCGACGCGCTCCAGCAGTTCCCCAACCCGGCGTTCCGCTTCCTGCCGTGAACAGACCTTATGGATCAGCAGGGGTTCCATAATGGAAAAGCCGACCGTAAGGCGAGGGTCCAGAGCCGCATAGGGATCTTGGAACACATACTGGATATTCCGCCGCAGTTTTTGCAGCCGAGGCCCGGATACCTGCGTAAGCTCTTGCCCGTTAAAGACGATGCTGCCCGAACGCGGGGTTTCAAGCCCGATCAGCGAACGGCCTATGGTGGATTTGCCGCAGCCGGACTCACCCACCAAGCCGAGGGTTTCGCCCGGATACAGATTGAAGCTGACCTGTTCCACGGCGTGGACGCGGCGTTTGACCTTCCCCCAGAAACCGGTTTCCACATCAAAACGGGTGATCAGCTTGTCCACGCTGAGTACGGGGCCATCCGACACGGACGGCGCGGGGGCGGCAGGTTCGGGCGCACTGGCGGGCGTTTCGTCCATGTCGGCGGTGCCCAACTGTTCAGCTTCGGGATCAGTGATGCGCAGCAAGGGGAAGGGGGCGGGCTCGTCAGTCCCCCGCATGGAACCGAGGCGCGGGACAGCCGCCAGCAGGGATTGCGTATAGGGATGGCGCGGGTTGTGGAAAATCTGTTCGCAGGTGCCCTCTTCCACCGCCTCCCCGTGGTACATGACGAGCACCCGGTCAGCGACCTCCGCCACCACGCCCATATCATGGGTGATGAAGATGACCGCCATGCCCATCTCTTCCTGAAGCTGCCGGATGAGCTGGAGGATCTGCGCCTGAATGGTCACGTCGAGGGCTGTGGTCGGTTCGTCGGCGATGAGCAGGGAAGGCTTACAGGACAGGGCCATAGCGATCATGACGCGCTGGCGCATCCCCCCGGAAAGCTGGTGCGGGTACCGCTTGAGGATCTGCTTGGCTTCGGGGATGCGGACAAGCTCAAGCATCCTGAGCGCTTCGGCCTCGGCTTCCGCGTGGCTGAGCCCTTGATGGAGCATGACCGCCTCCGCCACCTGCGCCCCCACGGAAAACACGGGGTTTAAGGAGGTCATGGGCTCCTGAAAAATCATTGAGATTTCGCCGCCCCGGATAGTGCGCATGACGCTGTCGGCGGCTTTGGCAAGATCGAGCTTCCCACCGTTCCTGCGGGTGAAAGAGATCCTCCCCGAAGCAATGGTTCCCCCGCCATGCTCAATGAGGCGCATGATGGACAATGACGTAACGGATTTCCCGGAGCCTGATTCACCCACGATGGCCAAGACTTCCCCGGCCCGCACATGAAATTCCAGATCCTTTACGGCAACAACGCTTCGCTCGGACGTATCGAAGCGGACGGTCAATCCCTGAACTTCCAGGACGTTTCTGTCACTCGGCCCCATTCCCTTCTCCAACTCCCAACCTAACGGTACTCCGCCCTTCCCCGGAACGCTTCCCAGAGGCGGTACGGACAAGCCAAACTTTTGCGGAACAAATTCGAGGCTGGGGATCTCACAGGGCCTTGCAGAACCGGCAAAACCACATTGTGAAATCCCGCAGCCTTCGTTTTCGTTCGAGAATACCTATTAGAAGCCTAAACGCCCCTGTCCTGTCAATAGAAAAAAAGCATTCCCCCCTCTGCAAAACGGGTGGAACGCCTTTTTCCCTTTTATCGTGAAAAACAGAACAAAACCGCAACACGCCTTCATCTTTCCGAATAGGCGACGCCGACAGGCGGAAATGGCATTATGGAAAAGGCCCGCTGTTTTCCCTGTTCAGCAGCCTTCTTCCTTTCCATAAATGGCTACGAGCGGCGCATCCGTCCCCCGGACGCATCCCCGGTACATCCCTTCGGAAATGAAAGGCAGCGCCACATGCCCCGCGTTGTCCACGGCGATGAGCCCGCCCGTGCCTCCGAGTTCGCCCACCCGCGACAGGACGGCGTGGGCGGCATCCTCAAGGCTTTCCCCCAGATACCGCATGCGGGCGGCAACGTCGTGCCCCACCACCAGCCGGATGAAATATTCGCCGGAACCGGTGCAGGAAACCGCCACGCCGCCATCGGCATAGCAGCCCGCGCCGACGATGGGCGTATCCCCTACCCGTCCGGGGAGCTTGTTGGTCATGCCGCCCGTGGAGGTCGCCGCAGCCAGATTGCCCCGGCTGTCCAGCGCCACCGCCCCCACAGTGCCCATTTTCGTCTTTTCGTCGAGCGGGTTTCCAGAGAAGGAGAGCTTGCTTGCCGCAGCCGCGCCGTCATGGTCGAGCACAGCCGCGCCGGGCTGCCTCTTCTGCGCCTCATGGAGCTGGGCCAAACGGTGCTCCGTGTCGAAGTACGCATCGGGCATGAATTCCACGCCATGCCCGCGGAGGAACGCCATCGCGCCGTCGCTGGTCATCAGGACATGGGGGGACTGCTCCATGATCACACGGGCCGCCCGGATCGGGTTCTTGACGCCGTGCACGCATGAAAGCGCACCAGTCCGCAGCGTGCTGCCGTCCATGATCGCGGCGTCCAGCTCATGGGTTTCGGCACTGGTGTACACCGCGCCGCGCCCGGCATTGAACAGCGGGCAGTCCTCAAGCATGGACACCGCCAGCGTCACCGCATCAAGGGCGGAGGCCCCGGCAGCCAGCGCGTCCCGCCCTTTCTCCAGAATGGATTGAAGAGCGCCGCGGTATTCGCGTTCCGCCTCGGCGGAAAGGGCTTCCCGGTTGATTGTGCCCGCGCCGCCATGAATAGCCAAAACAGGAACCTGTAGCATGAAACGTTTCCTCCAAAAAAGGGGAAGGAACCTCCCCGAAATATGGCGCATTCCTACCGCGCCTTCATCCTTTTGTATAGCCCGCGCTGACGGGCGGCAGGGGAAGGCGCTGCCGCTGATGCGCCTGAAAACCGGGGACTGCCGGGGCAGGGGCAGCTTTCCGAAACGGAATTTTCCCAACGGAGTTTCCCCGCCCCGGCAGCCCGCCAACGTGAAACCTTTTCCTGAGGCCGTGGCGTTAATTAGATATAATCTGTTGAAACTATTTGACCATTTTCAGGTCACAAAAAATGTTTTTTAATAATTTCATATAATTATGTGTAAAATGACGACACGGCCCAGGCCGTATCATAGGAAATGGTTGATGCCTTATTTCTTGAAACTCCAAGGGGATACTCAACAAAATGCCACAACCGCAGGATCTGTTGCCAGAAAAAGCAGAGAAAAAGTCCGTGGTTCCAGCATATTGTGGAGATGAAACAACCACATCCCAATGGCAGGGCCTTTCCTTCAGCCCGCAAAGGGCCTTGCACGCCTTGGCTCCCTGCCGCCCCTTCAGCCGGTCGGCTCTGAAAGGCATATTTCAGAAGGCCCCGGCATAGGCTATGATTGATATATTCATACGACATGGCGGATAGGCTTGGTGTATGCCTTTTCTGTTGATGCTAACAATTGGGAGTATGTAGTTGGTTCGTTATGGGGAGCAAGCAATAAGGCATCAGCCGTTTGCCCTGACGGGGCAAATCACCCGGCCTCACGTTCCCCATGTGCAGGCCGCCTTGCTGGAATCCGCTCAATCCTTTGCAGAAGAAATCCGTGTCTCCCCTACCCTGTGGAAGGAACGGGCGTTTCCCTCCCATACAGGCCGTCTTGAAAGCGAAGAGGGCAGGACGTATGAGGCCAAGCGCGCCATCACACGTAAGCCACTGCATGGAAATCCCATGCGGGACGCAACCGTTTTACCTTTTGGCTCGTGAGTATGTGGTTGTTTCATCTCCACTGTGCGGTGAAAATACAGCCTTTTTCTCCGATTTTCCCCTTGGCGGGAGCCACGGCTAAGGCATTTTTCCGGTTGTCCCTTTGGAACTTCAAGGAAAAAAGCATCAACCATTTTCTATAACACAGCTTCTATAACACAGCCTACCTTTTTTGTTTCTCAAAAGGGGGAAAACATACGCGCCGGACGCATCCGGGACTCCCGCCGCGCTGCACCCCACCAGTCAGGAAACTATACTCGCCGGACGCATTGATGAACGGAGATACTTTTTACTGCATGATGACAGGAAACCCCATACGCGCCGGACGCAGCGGCTGCCCCTTCACATGCAGGCCGCCACCCCCTCCCTCTCCTCAAAGACTTTTGTGGGCTGCCCCTTCGTGCGCAGGTTGTCAAGAAGAAAGGAACTCCGACTAGATAGGGCAAGGCACTCAAAGAACGCCGCCAAGGGCACCCCGTTGACGGGAACTCCGGCCGCATGGGGCAAGGCTGCCCCCTCTCACGCACAGGCCGCCTTGAGCGCCTTGTAATCGGTCTTTCCGGTTCCCAGAACCGGGATGGACGCCAGCTTTTGCACACGGGCGACGGCGAACAGCCCGGAAAGGTGCGCCGCCCGCAAGGCCGCATTGGCCTCTTCCCGCGTAATGTCGAGCGTGGTGAACAGGACAATGGCTCCGTCCTCCCCGCTTTCGACCGCAAGCGCGGGGCCCTGCCCGCCGGGTTCTTCGGAACGCCCCCTGCCGAAGGCCGCCGCAAGCACGCCCTCGATCTGCGGGAGTGAAACCATCTCGCCGCCGATCTTGACGAAACGCTTTAAACGCCCCCGGAAGGTCAGGCAGCCGTCGGCGGCCTCGCTTACCAGATCCCCGGTGCGGTACCACTCCGTGCCTTCAAAGGCCACAAAGGGCTGCCTGTCCGCATCCGCGCCCAGATACCCGCCGAAGACGTTGGGGCCGGACACCAGCAGCATGCCGGTTTCGCCGGGGGCCACGCGGCGCGGTTCCCCTTCCGCGGACACGACGGCAACCCTTACGGACGGCAGCGGCTGGCCGATGGTGCCGGGGAGGACGCTTCCGGGGCGGTTCACGCTGATGACCGGGGAGCATTCCGTCACTCCGTAGCCTTCGCACAGGACGCCGCCGGGGGCGGCCTCGGCAAAGGCCGCATACACGCTGTCGGGGCACTTTTCCGCACCAACGAACCCAAGGCGCAGGGAAACGAGATCGCCGGGGCGGGCCTTCCGCAACATGCCGTCAAGGAACGTGGGCGGGGCCACGGTGATCGTGGGCTTCCAGCGCTGGGCCAAGGCCGCAAGCCGCGCCCCTTCGGTGGGATTCGCGTGGTAGACGGCGGGCAGGCCGAAAGCCAGCGGCAAGGCGATATTCCCGGTCAGCCCAAGGGAATGGAACGGCGGAAGCATGGACAGCATGCTGTCGTGCGACGTGATCTTGAGCACGGCGGCGATGTCCCGGCAATTTGCGAGGATGTTCGCATGGGTGAGCGGCACGGCCTTCGGCAGGGCCTCGGAACCCGATGTAAACAGGATCGCCGCCGTTTCCGGCACGCGGCGCGGGATGACGGCCCCGCCAAGGCCGGGGATACCCAGCAGGCGGGACTTGAGGAATGCGCCGAGCTTCGCCGGGAACGGAAGGCGCTTCGCGTCTTCAAGCGCCGCCCAGACATCGACGTATTCGCGGACGGGGAACCCTTGCTCCGCAAGCCTGTCCAGCAGGCGGGACGAAGTGAAGACGCGGCGCACGCCCGCCGCTTCGAGGCCGTGGGAGAAGTTGGCCGCCCCGACCGTCCAGTTGCACATCACGGGCGTCTTTCCGGCCATGAGCGCCCCAAGCCACGCGAGCACGGCTGCGGCGGAAGCGGGCAGCATGATGCCGACGCGCTCCGCGCCCCCCGCCTTTGCCTTGATGAAGGACGCCAGCGCAAAAGCCCGCATGACCATATCCCGCGCCGAGAGTGCGGCGGAGCCGTCGGCAAGCATGGGCCGCGAGGGTGAGCGCATGGCCTGCCGGAATGCCGTCTCCACCAGATTGCGTCCGTCCGGCACCGAAAGGGTGCGCGCCTCGCCCGTGGGGAACCACGCGGCGGGCGGTTCGGCGGCTTCACCTGCCGCGCCGAGCAGCCCTGCCGCCGCGAGGATGCAATCCCCAACCGTGCGCAGCGCTTCAAGCCGTTCGATGGGCTGGCCGGAAACCTCTTCCAGCCGTACGCTGACATTGATGAGCGACAAGCTGTCGATCCCCAGATCCGCGGCGAGCGTCGCCGTATCTTCAAGAACCTCCACCCCGCTCTCTTCCCGCAGGATGCCCTCTACCTTTTCCCGGATGGCCTTCGGCACGTCCGCCAAGGCAGCCCCGTCCGGGGTTTGGGCTGCGGGCGCAGGCAGTTCCTTCGGCGTGGAACCGAGCAAAAAATGGTACGGCACAGCGAGCGCGGGCTTCATGTCCGCATTATAAAAGGCTTCCAGCGCCTCGTTGAGCGTGCGCAGCCCCTCGGCCTGTCCGGGCAGTTCCGGTTCCGATACCACAATCCGCACCCTTCGGCGCGGCATAAAGAATATGCCGTTGAGCAGCAGTTTGAACATGCCCCTGCCCAAACCCTTCAAAATCTCCGGGGCCGTGCCCCGCGCCCAACTGAACGAGCTTCCCCAGAGGCCCGTCGTCCTGACGAGCACCAGCCGCACGTCCGGCACCAGCCCGCGCAGGCTGTATACACCCCGATTGCCGCCGAGCCGTTCCCGGCCCGTGCGGGTAAGCCCCCCGGCGGGATAAAGAAGGACATTCCCGCCTGAGCGCAGGACTCCGGCAACACGTTCCAGCGCCTCACGTACCCCGCCCTCTGCCGTGCGCCCTTCCCTGCGCAGATCCGGTATGGAAATGGTTCCGATCAATCGGGCCAGGGTGCGGATCAGCGGCTGTCCGACTTGGCGTTCGTCCCCAAGCGGCCTCGGCGCAAAGTCCGCAAGGCTCGTGTAGACAAGCGCCGGATCGATAAGCGCCGGATGGTTGGGCAGGAACAGGATCGGGCGTCCATCGTCGCGGGCGCGCACGGCTTCAAGCCCTTCCACCTCTATCGTATAGCGCAGCCGCAGCAGCCCGCGGACAAACGCCGGCAGCGCCCGGAAACCGGGGCCATGCGCCGCCGGGCGCGGGGACGAAGCGGCCGG
Source organism: Bilophila sp. (assembly GCF_057864385.1). NCBI lineage: Bacteria > Pseudomonadati > Thermodesulfobacteriota > Desulfovibrionia > Desulfovibrionales > Desulfovibrionaceae > Bilophila > Bilophila sp. Next base: position 57,151 of record NZ_DBMAFI010000008.1, read on the forward strand.
GGCTGGCCCCGAAAGCGGTTCTTCAGGGGTTTGATGCCGCCCGAACCCACGCATCACGGCCAGAAACACGCAGGCGACGCCCAAGCAGAGGATGCCGAGGGCGACATGCCCGTATGAGGGCCGCAACGCCGACAGGGGCAGATACAACTGGCCCGCAAGCAGGATGCCGGTGAAGGAAAGGCAATTGTCGAGCCCAAGGATGCGCCCCTTGTCCGTGGCGGCGGGTCGGACTTGGATAAAACTGGTGATCGGGATGAGGTAGAGCCCCCCGCACGTCCCGGCAAGCGCGTACAGCCCGAACAGCAACGGAAGCCGGAACGCGGGATCGGCAGACGCGGCGAGCGGCACGAGGCACAGCAGGATGCCGATGCCCATGAGCGCCGGAACCAGCAACGTGCGCCAGCTTTCGGGCGTGCCCCTCGCGGCGAGTAGCGAGCCCGCGCAGATGCCGACCATCAGGGCCACGGGCAGGAAACTGGTCGCGGTATAGGACAGGCCGAGTTCCGCCCCCCCAAGGTTATTGATCTCAAGCAGCAGCAGGGTCGAGAGGAAATAGAAAAACGCTTCCGCCCAGATGACGAGGTGCAGCGGGCCATCCTTGCGGAGGGTGCGCAGGAAGCGGAAGGAATCGATGACCGCCGACCACGGGAAGGGGTTGCGGCTCCCGGCCCCCGGATGCGCGGGGATGAAGGCCGTACTGGCGAGCCCTCCGGCTGCGACGGCTACGGCCAATATCGCCACCAGCCAGCGCCCGAAGGGATAAGCCGTTTCGATCCATGCCTGATCCAGCGCGATCCCGGCGAGGAACACCCCAAACAGGATGGACGCCGTGGTTCCGAGCTTGAACAGGGCGTTGATGCGGGGGACCTGGCTGACGGGAAACAGTTCGGGGATGGAACCGTTGAGCGCCGGGCTGAACAGCGTGGAGCTCAGGCCCATGCAGAAGGTCATGGCGAGCATCCAGTTCCAGTCGAGCGTCACCATGCCCCACGCCCCCGCCAGCATAGCCGCGAGTTCCAGCGCCTTCGCGCACACGACGAGGCTTTTCTTGGCGAAACGGTCGGCAAGCCAGCCGCTCCATGCGGAGAAGAGCACGAACGGCAGCGCGAACAGGAACGTCACCTGCGACTGGAACACCGCATTGCCCGTGGTCACCGCAAGGAGTAGCCCGGCCTGCTTGAAGAAGTTGTCGTTGAAAGTCCCAAGGGCGTAGCTGGCCCCAAGGGCAAGCGCCTGATGCTTCCGATTCCCGTTGCCGGTACTCATGGAACGCCTCCCAAAGGATGTGTCATTGTGCCGCTTCGGTGGCGGCAAGCAGTTCGTCGGCGTACGTCTTGACCTGCCCAAGCGCATGGACGGCGCAGGCAAGGTTGAGCGTGTACGAAAGGGCACGCCCGTGTTTGTGCGGAATCAACAACCCCGCCTGCTCCAAGACTTTCAGGTGGTGCACCACCGCCGAACGGCTCAGCGGCAGGATATCCACGAAGGTCTTCAGTTCGATGGCTTCGCCCGGCTCAAAGAGCAGCAGGATCGTTTGCCGCGTCCCATCCCCCAGCGCCGAAAAAACTTCAGCGATGGCGGCCCATTCCTGAGGCAGTCCGTTGAGGTAGTGTGTGTTCATGACTAAATAACTAGTTTTTTAGTTATAATAAGTCAAGCATTTTCTCCCCTCACATGCGTCTTCCGCACAGGGAGGTTTGGGGAATCATCTTTTTTTCTTTACATTATAGGCTGGTAACAGCTTTCTGCCCCAAAGGGGGAACTTTCGATCCTGCTGGATGGGGCTTTGCCGCGTCCGTGAAACGATGTGTAACCCTATCGACAGGAACAGCGGCAGCCCGTATAAAAAAGGCTGTGTTATAGAAAATGGTTGATGCTTTTTTCCTTGAAGCTCCAAAGGGATAATCGGAAAAATGCCTTGGCCGTGGCTCCCGCCAAGGGGAAAACCGGAAAAAAGCTGTATATTACCGCACTGTGGAGATGAAACAACCACAAACTATAACAGAGCCATAAAAAATCTGGAGCGCACCAAATACCTTCAAAACGCGCACCCCTGCCCCTCCGGGCAGGATCGAAGACGCAACAAGGCGGTCTGCCATGAAAATAGGTTTGGCACTGGGGAGCGGCTCCGCACGGGGCTGGTCGCACATAGGCGTCATTGAGGCGCTCGCGGAGCTGGACATCCACCCCGAAATCGTGTGCGGGACGTCCATCGGCTCCATTGTGGGCGCGGCGTACGCCACCGGGAACATTGGGCGGCTGAAACGGCGCGTATCCGGGCTGACCAAGCTCAATACGGCGTCATACTTCAATTTCAGCATGTCCAGCAATGGCTTTGTGAATAAGGAAAAACTCCGTGCCTTCTTCGCGGACTGCGTGACCCCGCCGGGGATGCTCATCGAAGACTTGCCCGTACGCTATGCCGCCGTCGCCACGGAGGTGAACACCGGCAGGGAATACTGGCTGAAGAAAGGCCCGCTTGAAGAAGCGATCTGGTCGTCCATCTCCCTGCCCGGCTTGTTCCCGCCCGTCTTTTACCATGACCGCTGGCTGTTTGACGGCGGGCTGGTCAACCCCGTGCCCATTTCCGTCTGCCGCGCGCTTGGGGCTGACATCGTCCTCGCCGTCAACCTGAACGGCGAGCTCATCGGGCGGCATTACGCCAAGAAAAAGCCAAAGGAAAACAAAGAGGGCGACGGGGATTTCGTGGAACGTATCGCCATGACCATCAGGCAGTACGGCACTACGCTGTTCGGTGAAAACGAGCCCCCGGCACGCCAGCCGCCAAGCGTCTTCGGCACCATCGCCAGTGCCGTGGACATCGTGCAGGATCGGATCACCCGGAGCCGCATGGCTGGGGATCCCCCGGACATCTTCCTGACGCCAAGGCTCTCCCATGTCGGCCTGCTGGAGTTCTACAAGGCCGAAGAGGTCATCAGCGAAGGGAAAGCGTGCGTCGGCAGGGCGCTCCCGGCACTTGAAACCCTCCTGCACAGGGATTTCATCCACGCGCACGAAGACACCTGTTCTTGAGCTGGAAGCTGGAGTAATGGGTTTTCATTTCAGCCAGGCGCGCGAAGACACCTGCCCTTGAAAAGCCGGTCTACTCCATCCTGATGATTTCAGCCACGCTTGTGAAGCTCCCTGCGCACCCAATACGGTGCGTTACACTCTTTGATTTCAGACAGGCGCACGAATCGGGCAAGCGTACAAAGACGGCTGCGGCGGCCCCGGCGTCAACGGCACCATCAACCCGCTTCAGCCGCATACGGGGCTGATTGCCCCTCAGCAGCGGCTTTGCAGTCCCATTTCAGCCGTGTACATGGGGATGGTTGCAAATGGCCTGCTGCCAGAAGCCGTACCCGCCGATTTCGCCATGCGCATGGGGATGCCCCCTCTTACAGGTACGAGGTACTTTACACCCCGAACTCCAGCCATGCGCATGAGGATGACCAGGATTTCGCCGCCCGCCACCGCGCCGACTTCAGGCCGCGCAGAAGATGGTTTGACCGCCTTGCCAAAGGCCGGATACATAAGGCCGGATAGATCAGGATTTCGGCCCCACGCATGAGGCTGGTTGCGTGTGCGGCGGGGCCACCGGCTGCGTGATTTCAGCAGCGCGCACAGAGACATTCGCGTTTTCAACAAAACGGATATTAACCGTATGAAATTAAAATATTTTCTTAAAAAACATCAACAGAGCGAATGCCTCTGCGCATGGGGGCGGTTGACATGGCGTCCAATCGGGGTGAGAGACATGGGGCGGGCCATACCCTCATGCGGTAATGCCTAGCCGCCATTTCAAGGGGTCCCTATGCCCACTGTTTTTTCCCACCCCGCCCCCATGCTTGCATTGGCGGCGATCATGGGCGGACGGGTTTCTTCCCGGATGCTCCTCTTCGGCGTCCTGTGCGCCGTTTTGCCGGATGCCGACGTCATCGGCTTCCGGTTCGGCATCAGCTATGCCGATGCGTTCGGGCATCGGGGCTTTTCCCACTCCCTCGCGTTCGCCCTGCTTATGGGCTGCGTCGGCTTCGGCACGGCCCCGCTGCTCCTGCGCGGTTCACGCCTCATGGGGTTTTTCATCGGCTTTCTGGCCGTTTCAAGCCATATCCTGCTGGACGCCATGACCAACGGCGGGCTGGGCGTAGCGGCGTTCTGGCCCTTTGACCAAACCCGGTACTTCTGCGGCTGGCGGCCTATCCGGGTTTCGCCGTTCAGCCTCAAGGCGCTCCTGTCGGAACGGGGGCTTGCCGTCATGCTCTCGGAACTGCGCTGGATATGGGCCCCGTGTCTGGCGGTCATAGCCGCCGCCCTGTTCTTCAGGAAAAAAGCATACGCGGCACACGCCGAAGGCCCCCTTCCCGCTGAAGCGGCGCACAAAAGGGAAATGCTCCCCACAAGGTACGGCAATAGCTGGAGTCCTTTCCATAACGGGGCCTCAATAAAAAGGCCGTGCCACAGAAAACGGCTGATGCTTTTTTCCTTGAAGCTCCAAAGGGATAACCAGCCAAAGCCATAGATTCCGCCAATGGGAAAACCGGATAGAAAGGCTGTCGTTTCAGCGTGCTGTGAAGATGAAACAACCACAGATATGACAGAGCCAATAAAAAAGGGATGCCCCATACGGAGCATCCCCGGCCAGCGCCGTGCCGGGACTACCGACAAGACGGGAACACGGCGTTTGCCTTCCCCATACCTGCGGGGAAAGCCTTCTGGCCAAAACACCCCCCAGCCCTTCAAAACCCGTCCCGCCGCGGATACGGCGCCGGAAAAGGGCCGGAGTACCAAATATTACAGCACAAAGCGCGGCGCTTCGGCGGTCAGCTTGTGGATGGCCGTTTTCGCGCCTGTGAAGCGGCGGAGCAACCCGGCGGCTTCTTCGGCGGCCTGTTCGGCGGCCGCCAAGGGCAGGGGCGGCATGGCGTCCACATTGATCACCGCATTCGTGGTTTCAGGCGTCAGTTTGCTGCGGTTGCCGTTTTTCCAGCACCATGCCCGGCAGAACACGTCTTTCGTCGCCGTATCATAGTAGATGACTTCGCCGGGCTGCGGGTGCTCCAATACATCAGGCTGGCCGAGCGGCACATAGCTTTCCGTGCCGTCCGCAATGCCGAGGCGAAGATCCCCTTTGATGACGTCCCGGTCGTCGCCCCCGCACGGCAGCAAATATTTCAGGCTGATGCAGTTGAAGATCGCCACCAGCGGGTTGATGAACGGAAGAGGCTTCCCGGAGCGGCAGCGCTTGACGAGGTTGATCACGGACGGCGGGTTTTTCTTGGGTTTGATGCCCATGCCGGAGAAGGCCCCGGCCCATGCCTCAAGCGCCGGGACATGCCAGAAATCCTCAAGCTCATCGCGGCATACATCTTTTTCACACTGGGCCAGCAGTTCGGTCAGTTCGGGGATTTCCCGGTTGTTGTCCACACCCTCGGCAACCACGACCATCCGTGCATATCCCGGAAAACGCTCAAAAACAGCCCGCTCGATCTCATACAGCATGACATTACCTCGGCAACGGCTTCCGCAGACGCGAAGGCCCGAAATAGGTGGTGGCCCACGTCAGGGGCAAGACAAAAACCGCCGCAAAAATGCTCGCCGCGATGTTCCAGGGCCAAGGGGCGGACAAGGACAGGCGCATGATCAGCGTCCCGATCACGAAGCCGGAATTGCGGAATACGGCATGAAAATCCGGCATGAACCGCTGTGAAATGAGCACCAGCGCGATGTCCGCAAAGATCAGGATGGTATAGATGGTTTCAAAGAAATCAGCGTCATTGCCGGTCTGCACGAACAATATCAAATCCCGGACGGCGATGCCCACGAAGAGCAGGAACAGCACGAGCGAGATGAGCTTCTTCGACATGACATACCGCATCTGCTCTTCTGGATTGGTGATGTAATTCTGGTGGGTACGAAGCTGGTAATAGAATCCGAGGCAGATGAAGATGATCAGCGCGCCCAGCCCCGCAGAGGCGATATGCACCACCGGGCCAATGCCCCCCGTGAGGCTGACCGGCTCAGGGAGGTTGGACAATTCCTTAAAGGCGTCCCGGAGCAGGATAAGGGCCATGACTTCAAACTGTTTGCCGAGCGATTTGGAAAGCGATCCCGAAATGGTCAGGATGAGCTCCATCACCTCCATGCCCAAGATGAGCGTGAAAGCCAGATGAATCGCCTGAAAGTGGCTTATGGGCGTGATATGCTCCAACCACGGCGGCAGCATCCCCTGACGGTTGGCCTCGATGCCCAGAAGCCCCGCAAGGTAAATGAAAAAGATAACGGTAGCGAGCGCACGTTGCGTGCGCCGATGATCCCATAACTGATGGACGGCATCAAACAGATGCGTAATCGGTTCGCATTTTTCAATCACGGTTTGCGCCTTCATTCCGGCCGGTTGCCGGAGGGGAACCCCGGCCCGTCTCCGGGCCTCCCGCACCGTACGGCGGCTTATGGCCGATACGTCCCGGCACCCCGGAAGAATCCCGGCCAACCAGCTCTTTTGTTCCCACTCCCCACAGGCGGAACCCTTTTCCCCTCTTTCCCGCCGTGCGCCTTACGGATGCGGCCAAAACCTCCCGACGACCGGGAGATGCCCCGCAAACATCCTCTATAGGCGCAAGGGACATATTCGCATACGCTCCCTAGCTCACAGCCTTGCCCTTGTCAATCAGGAATCATTTTCAAATGTTACAGCACGGGGCATCGTTCAGCTTTTATACTGATCCCATTGTAAAAAGGGATGCTTCCCTCCGCAATGCGGAGATGCGGAGATGCGGAGTCTCATATGCCTTCTGATACAAGTCAATAGATACGGAACCGTGAGACATTCGCTTTTGTAATGAAATCCGTATTTCAACTATCTGAAATTCAAACCGTGTCGTCATGTTACATATAACTATTTTAAATAATTGGAAACAATTTTTTCATAGCTTAAAAATAGTTAGATAATTTCAATAGATTATATCCAATTGACGATATGACCTAGGAAGTTGCCAAACTTCAGGAGCCTCCGGCTAAGCCGGGGGATCGCGTCAAGGATTCGCGCCCTCAGCGGGCTAAAGCCAACCCCAAAAGGCTGCCTCGACAGGCTGCCTTTCTTTATGGAAGGGAAAAACAGCGTCTGGTTCGGCAGCCCCCCCATTGGGGTTACGCCGTCGGGTAATCCCCCCTCAGGAGCATTGCCAGCCTTGTGATGACCATGCCGCAAAAAACCGCCGCCCACGCAGCCAGCGCCACATACACGAACGCTTCCGGCAACGGCAACAGGAATTCCAGATTCAGGGATCTCGCCAGCATCGCCGTACATGCCGTGTACATCCCCAACGGGAACACCATGCCCCAGTATTCCGGGGCATAGGCCGCCGGGTATCGCTTCACGCCGTGCCGCCAGAACCCGAGCAGAAAGAGCATCGGAATCCAGAATGTCGCCGTGGCCCATGCCATGAGCGTCAGCCCTTTGATGAACGGGAAAAGCTCCATCAACAGCGGCGATGCGCCCGGATGCGACAACAGTTCCGCGCCCGCCAGCGTCGTAATCGCCACGGCCCCGGCATTGATCCAGTAGGTCGGGCTGAGCTGCGCCGGTTCCAGATCCTTGAATGCGAAACGATAAAATATCATTGTTATTACAAACAAATACAGCATGAATCCAAGCAGGAACAGCGCCGTGAACGCAAAAAAGGCGATTTCCTTGTCCCACGGCATATGATCGATGAGGATGCAGCCGAGGATCACGATGGCCTGCGTGCTCACGGTGGCGACCAGCCACGCGCCGTTAATGCCTTTTTCCAGCGGCGGCTTGGGTTCGTCGGAGAACACGAAGTAGAATACGCCCCACAGAATCACGATCCACAGGCCGCTCCCTATCCAGAACAGCGCCTCGCCCAGAGCCGGATCTTTGCCGAGCAGCACGAACTGGTTGCCCAGAATACATATGCCCGCCACCACCGTCAGGAAGCCCGGCCCCGCGCCGTGGCTCCTGAAATCTTGGATGAACCGTTTCGGGAACACGAACAGCCGGATGATGTACAGGCCCGCCAGCCCCACGCACAGTGCCGCATTAAGCCAAAACAGCAGGCGTGCGCCGATGGGATAATCCAGCAGGTGCAGGGCCACGGATACGATGCCCGTGGACATGATCATTGCGAAGTTGGCGGGGGCCTGCGCTTCCAGCATGGCCAGAAAACGCCCGCCTACAGTGTTTTTAGAGTCCGGCATACCGCCTCCGATAGATCTGGAACGGACGCAGCACATATGTGACCGGCACGCTGAAGATATGCACCAATCTGCTGAACGGAATCAGCGCGAACAACGTAAACGCGCTCACCACATGGATTTGCAGGAACAGCGGCACCGATTCCATCAGAACCGCTTCGGGCCGGAAGGCGACAAGGCCCCTCAGCCACGGGCCAACGGTCACAAATACCGGAAAGTGCGCCACATACGCCTGATACAATCCCGTACAGCCGTTGACCAGAATGAGCAGCACCACCAGCACGTCCATAGGAACGGTTGTGGCCCAGACATGCTCGTCCGTGATCCTCCGCCACAGCAGGATGCCGAGGCCAGCCACAACCAGCGGGGCCAGAATCATGCCCATGCCCACGGCAACCACGGTATGGGCTTCCATGGAAATCCGCAGGGCGTGCATTACGCTGTCGGGCGTGAGCAGGCCCACAATATGCCCAAAGAAAGACAAGATGATCGCATAGTGGAATATGATTGATCCCCGGCGCAGCCACGTCTTTTCAAAAATCTCGCTGGAACGCGCGTTCCAGCCGCCCGGCGCCGTCACGTACCGGAATGCCAGACCCGCCAGCAGCAATGTTATGCAGATGTATGGATAGTACGCAAAGAAAAAGCGCATATGACCTCCTTTAAGGATGCCTCTCGGCGTATGGGGCATCGCCCATACAGGCCCGGAGGGAATGCTTTCCGCCCGATGGGAAATCGGCCCTGTAACCCTTATCCATATCAAAATATTGTGGGATATGGTGAAACGGCTGCAACCGGAACGTCCCCCGCAATGCCCCATCAGCCGGAAATTTTGGGAAAAAAGAGGGAAACCGCACGGGCGCTCCCTACGCTCAAAAACATTTTCCCCCTTTCCCCAATATCCTCTCCCCCACCTGAACTTGCCCCAACCGCTTCGCGGGAAGGCGTTGATCCGGGACGAGGCCGAGAACCGCAGCGATTGGCCGGAACAGCGAGACATAGGAACTGCCGGGGTGCCGGGCTTCGAGCGCGGCATAGACGCCGAGGAGCTCCTTGCCGAAACCGTCGAGGAACACCAGCCGCGCCCAGTCCGGGGCGACGGAAAGGAATTCGAGCACCAACGGCAGGTAATCGGGCAATATGCCCTGCACGGGCTCAAATCCGGCGTCCCGGTACAGCTCGTTCAGGCCCGCCAGAGCACGCCCAAGCCGGGGATCGTCCCCATACCGATGCCATGCAAGGGACAGGCTGCACTTGCCGTCCATATCGAAAATGGCGACGTGCTCCTCGCGCAGGCTGGAAAGCCCTTTCGAGCGGGCCGACCGGATGAATTCCCGCAGCGGGTACGCCCGAACCACGGACAGTAGACCGCACAGTTCCTCGATTGAGCGCGCCTGAACGAAAAAATCGTCATCGGGGTAATGCAGCAACCCCGACACGGCGAGCAGAAGCTGACGATCGGAACCGTTCATGGCCTTTCCTCCATTTCACCCTGCGCCAGCCCTTCCGAACCCTTCATGGCCCAGACATCGTCGTGGTTTTCACGGCCAGAGGTCGGAACCACAAACCGATCCTCATAGCGGGCAATGGCAAGAAGATGATACATCTCGGCAGCCTGCTCAGGCGTCAGGCCGGCATCGGCCAACGCTCCCGACGTGTCGGGATGCACCCGCAGGGACGGGAACGGCGCGGAAGCCGTTGACCGGAATTGTCCGTCCCGCATGTGGCGGCGCATGGCGAGCAGGCGGGAAAGCGCCGAGCGTACCGGCCCCTCGTCGCCGGCCGCCAGCAGGTTGGCGAGGTAGCGGACGGGGATCCGCATCCGGTCAAGCCCTTTGGCGTCTTCAACGCCTCCCGAAACGAGCGGGCTGGTCGGCGGCACGTACCACACCATCGGCAAGGTACGGAATTCGGGATGCAGCGGCAGGGCCAGCTTCCAATCCGCCACCAGCTTGCGGACGGGAGAACGGCGGGCCGCTTCCATGACATGCCATGAAATGCCCTTGCGTCCGGCCTCACGGCAGACGGCTGGATCATTGGGATTGAGGAACACTTCAAGCTGCGACTGATACAACCCCTGCGGCTGGGGGTGCGAGGCCGCCTCACGCACCCGGTCGGCATCATACAGCATGACGCCCACGTACCGGATGCGGCCCACGCAGCTATGCGCGCACAAGGTCGGCTCGCCCGCTTCAATGCGCGGATAGCAGAACAGGCACTTTTCCGAGCGGTGCGTCTTCCAGTTGAAGTACACCTTCTTGTACGGGCACCCCGATACGCAGTAGCGCCAGCCGCGGCAGCGGGATTGATCCACCAGCACGATCCCGTCTTCGTCGCGCTTGTACATGGCCCCGGACGGACAGGACGCCACACACGCGGGATTCAGGCAGTGCTCGCACAGGCGCGGCAGGTGCATCATGAACACGTTCTTGAAATCAAGATACGCCTTAGCTTCGAGCCCCGCGAAGTTGCGGTCGGAAAGCCCCGTGACGGGCGCGCCGCCGAGGTCGTCCTCCCAGTTGCTGCCCCACTGCGGGCTGAACGCCTTTCCCGTAACCGCCGAATGGGGACGGGCCACGGGCTGATGCCGCGAAGCCGGGCTGTCCGTCAGCCGTTCATAATCGTATTTCCACGGCTCATAGTAGTCGTCGAGGCCCGGCAGATCCGGGTTCGCAAAAATATTTGCCAGCTTGCCTGCCTTGCCGCCCGCCCGCAGATGGAGCTTGCCGTCCCTGATTTCCCAACCGCCCTTGTAGCGATCCTGATTTTCCCATTCCTTGGGATAGCCCACGCCGGGCTTGGTTTCCACATTGTTGAACCACATATATTCCGTGCCGGGGGCCGTAGTCCACGCGTTCTTGCACGGGATGCTGCACGTGTGACACGCGAGGCACTTGTCCAGATTCAGCACCATGCCCATTTGCACCTTGATATTCATACGCACATCCTTTTAAGAGGAGAAAATGCCGGGAGGAGGCCTTTTTTCAGAGCTTCAGAAAGCCCTTCCCCGCCTCCCAAATGCTTCCGGCGGGCAGGGAGGATACGCCATCCATCCGAGAATAATATATTAATATCTAAAAGAATTCCTGCTTGAAGGGAGGATACACCGAGCCTTTCCCGCCACCGTCCGCTTGTTGATCCATGTCTTCGGAAAAACGTCTTTCCGCATATTGCCGATGCAGTTTTCCATCTTGATCCCTTTCCAGCTTCACCGCCGGAAACCACTTCCCCGTTCTTCCTGCCCCAAACATTCCCGCACTCCCCGAACAGGGATTACCCACAGGACTGATTATAGAAAATGGCTGATGCTTTTTTTGAAGGCTCTGTCATAGTATTGGTTGCTTCATCTCAATAGCGCGGTGAAAATACAGCCTTTTCTCTTCGTTTTTTCTCTTGGCGGAATACAGGGCTAAGGCATTTTGTCGATTATCCCTGTGGAACTTCAAGGAAAAAAGCATCAACCATTTTCTATGACACAGCCTTTTTGAAGTCCTAAAGGCATAACCGGCAAAAGGCCTTAGCCATGATTCCGCCAAGGGGAAAACTGGATAATATGCTGTATTTTCATCGTATTGTAACGATAAAACAACCGCATGCTGTGACGGAGCCAAACATAAAAGCCTCAGGAGGGAGAGGGGCGGATTTTGGGGAGGGGACGGCCCAACGGGCGGCCCCTTGGGGCCGTGGCCCTTAGGCGAGCCTTCGAGCCTTACGCCCATCGATGGCAACGCGGCCCTTCCAGAAGGGTTCCCTCTCCCCTCCCCAACCTTCAAAACCTCACATCCCCCTGCACCTTCCGCACCACGACGAACTCGTCGCGCTGACAGCCGGTCGGGCCATAATAGTTGAAGAAATAGGAAAGCTGCCCGTACCCGCCGATCATCTGGGTCGGCTTGACGAGAGGCCGGGTAAGGCTGTTGTGCGTGCCGCCGCGCGTGCCGGAAAGCGGCGAAAGCGGCACGTTGACGGTACGCTCCTGCGCATGATGGATGTACGTCTTGCCGTGCGGTATGCGATGGCTCACCACCGCGCGGCCCATGAACACGCCGTTCGCGTTGAAACACTCCAGCCAGTCGTTGTCGGCAATGCCCGCGGAGGCCGCATCGTCGTTGTTCAGCCAGATCTCCCCACCGCCGCGGGACAGTTCGCGCATGATATGGTTGTCCGAATACGAGGAATGGATCGACCACTTGCTGTGCGGCGACAGGAAGTTGAGCACCAGATCCTTGTCCGTCCGCGGGATGCGCGGGCCGGAGATCTCGCCGATGGCCGCGAGGGACAGGGGCGGGCGGTACACGGGCAGGGCTTCGCCGAGGCCGCGCATCCATTCATGATCCATATAGAAGTGCTGGCGCCCCGTGAGCGTGTGGAACGGCACCAGCCGCCGCACGTTCAGCTCGAAAGGCGCGTACGTGCGTCCGTGGACTTCAATGCCGCTCCAGTTCGGGCTGGTGAAGCCCTTTGTGGGCCGGGCCGTGATGCCCTCAAAGGTCAGATGCTGATCCTGCACCGGGCGGGAGAGGTCGTTGAGCTTGAAACCGGTCTGCTTTTCCAGCCCGGCCCACGAGCGCACCCCCACATCGCCATTGCTTTCCGGGGACAGGGCCAGCATGATTTCACAGGCGTCCTTGGCATTGTCGATGCGGGGCATACCTTCGCTGACGCCCGGCTCGGAAACCACGCCGAGGCGCGCCTTGAGCTGTTCGTATTCCGGCGCGCACGACCACGACACGCCCTTCGCGCCCACGCCGCCGGGCTTGGCGACGTTGGGGCCGAGCGCGGAGTACATCTTGTAGATGTCGGGATAAGGCCGCTCCACAACCTTAAGGTTGAACATGCTCTTGCCGGGCACGGGTTCCGCGTCGCCCCTGCGCCAGTCGCGAACCTCGCCGAAAGGCTGGCCTATCTCGCCGGGGGTATCGTGCAGGAGCGCCGTCGCCACCATGTCCTTGCGGACGCCGAGATGCTTGCCCGCCAACTCAGAGAACTTCTGGGCGATGGCCTTGAACTGATCCCAGTTGGTCCGGGCCTCCCACGCGGGGTCGGCCGCCGGGTTGAAGGGATGGATGAACGGGTGCATGTCCGTCGAGGACAGGTCATGGTATTCGTACCAGTGCGCCGCCGGGAGCACGATGTCGGAATACACGCATGTCGTGCTCATGCGGATTTCGGACGTCACCATGAGATCCAGCTTGCCGCCGCCCACTCCTTCCGGGGAATCCGGCTCAGGCGTGGCGCGGATGGTTTCGGGCTGCCGGGCCTCCCCGCCGAGGAAGGAACTTTCGGTGCCGAGCAGATATTTGAGAAAGTATTCATGCCCCTTGACGTTGGAGCCAAGCGGATTGGCGCGCCAAAAGACCATGATGCGGGGCACGTTGGCGGGATCGTCGGGCGCGTCCACGGACAGTTCGAGATCCCCGGACTTGAGGCGTTCGAGGGCATGGGCCACGATCTCCTCGTTGGAAACCGCCCCGGCCTTGATCGCCTTTTCGCAGGTTTCGAGGGAGTTTTCCTTGAACTGCGGGTAGAACGGCAGCCAGCCGAGCCGCACGGCAAGGGCGTTGCAGTCCGCCGGGTGATCGGGGAGGCTTCCCTTGCGGCCGGGCGGCGTGAGCTTGTCCATGCTGAGAAGCTCGTGACGCCACGAGTCGAGCGCGAAATAATAAAACGAGGTGCCGTTGTGCAGGCGCGGCGGGCCCATCCAGTCGCTGCCCACGGTCACGGCAGTCCAGCCCGCCAGCGGGCGCACCTTCTCCTGCCCCACGTAATGCGCCCACCCGCCGCCGGATACGCCCTGACAGCCGCAGAGCGTGGTCAGGGAAATCATGGCCCGATAGGTCACGTCGTTGTTGTACCAGTGGTTGACGCCCGCGCCCATGATGATCATCGAACGCCCGCCCGTGCGTTCGGCGTTGTCCGCGAATTCCCGCGCCACGCGGATCATATCCTCGGCGGGGACGCCGGTGATCGCCTCCTGCCACGCGGGGGTGGCGTAGGCACGGGCGTCTTCGTAACCGGACGCCACATCCCCGCCGTGCCCGCGATCGATGGCGAGGCTTGCCGCAAGGATGTCGAACACCGTGGTGGCGAGGCGCTCCTGCCGTTTGCCGTCCGCGCCGGTGACGCTCAGGCGGCGCACCGGGACGGCCCCCCTGCGCAGGGACGGACGGCCTTCAAAAAAGACGGGGAACACGGCAAGGCGCCATTCCGTACCATCGTCGAGATCCGCATAACTGAGGGCCGGATCGAGCGCGGCGCGGTCGTAGCAGTCGCGCATCTCAAGGTTCCACGTCCCCTCCTCACCGTAACGGGACCCGATGGAGCCATTGGGCACGGCCGGGCCCTTGCGGGTACGGTCGTGGATCACGAATTTCCATTCCGGGTTGTTGCCGCCGAGCCCCAGATCCGAAGCGCGCACGCAGCGGCCCGGCGCAAGCACGGTTTCGCCGTCCCGTTCCTCTTCGTCGAGGAACAGCAGGAACGGCAGATCCGTAAAGCGCTTGGCGTAATTCTCAAAATACGGCACGCGGCGGTCGAGATACCATTCTTTCAGGACGACATGATCCATTGCCATGGCAAGCGCGCCGTCCGTGCCCGCGCGCACGGGCAGCCAATGGTCGGCGAACTTGGTGAAGTCGGCGTAGTCCGGGGAAATCGCGGCGATTTTAGTGCCCCGATACCGGGCTTCGACATAAAAGTGGGCGTCCGGCGTGCGGGTCTGAGGCAGGTTGGAGCCCCACGAGATGATGTAGCCCGCGTTGTACCAGTCCGCGCTTTCCGGCACGTCGGTCTGTTCGCCCCAAATCTGCGGGGATGCCGGGGGAAGGTCGCAGTACCAGTCGTAAAAGCTGATCATGCTCGCGCCGAGCATGGACAGGAACCGCGCCCCGGATGCGAAGCTGGCCAAGGACATGGCGGGCAGCGGCGTAAAGCCGAAGATACGATCCGGGCCGTGCTTCTTGATGGTGGAGATGAGCGACGCGGCGATGATCTCGGACGCCTCATCCCACGAGAAGCGGACAAAGCCGCCCTTCCCCCGCGCCTGCTGATAAGCCCTGCGCTTGCCCGGATCGGACTGGATGGCCTCCCATGCGGCGACGGGATCGTTGTTGGCGGCCTGTTTCGCGGCTTTCCACATTTCGAGCAGTTTGCCGCGGATATAAGGATACTTCACGCGCAGCGGGCTGTAGACGTACCACGAGGCCGAGACGCCGCGGGGACAGCCGCGAGGCTCGTAGTCGGGGAAATCCGGGTGAGGCGTGGGGTAATCGGTCTTCTGGGCCTCCCATACGATGATCCCGTCCTTGACGAACACATCGAAAGAACAGGACCCCGTACAGTTGACCCCGTGGGTGGAACGCACCACCTTATCGTGCTGCCAGCGCCGCCGATAGTAGTCTTCCCACGAACGGCCGCCCTGCCGTTCTTCATAGGGATGGTGGGCGTTCTCGAAATTGTGGGCCAGTTCCTTGGCCCGCTGGCCGAAGTACCTGAGCGTTCGAGAGCTGAGGAAACGCATGGAGCCTCCTTGGACAATCGTGTCTTTTCAGAAGATTGTAGAAGGAGGGCCTTCACTTGCAATGAGTATCATACTGCGGCCAGCGCCATAGAACCATGCAGCGGCGGCTCCGTGGGGCTCAGCCCCCCGCCTTGAAATAAGCCTTGATGTTTATGCCAAGTTTATGGAGCCTAAAGATAGGCTCTGTATAGTATGTGGTTGTTTCATCTCCACAGCACGGTGGAAATACCGACTTTTTCCCCTTGGCAGGATCCACGGTTAAGACATTTTTCCGGTTATCCTTTTGGAGTTTCAAGGAAAAAAGCATCAACCATTTTCTATGACACAGCCTAAAGATAAGGGCGGCGTTCGGAGCTGCCCCCATCCGCAACTGGAAACGCCGCCGTGTAGGGAACCTGTCTGCGGATGCCGCTTCAGCGCGCTTCCCGTTTTTTCCAATGATACATGCCCCGCTGAGGAAAACGGTTTGGCGTCCGCCCTGAAACCGGAAATCTACGGCGCTGGCCCCTGCCACTCCCCTAAAAGCGCTGGCCGCCAGCATCCCCAGTATGCGTTTCATGTTCCCTATCCCAAAAGGCCGGAAATTTCCGTTCTCCGAACAGCGCGGCGGCCTGCCTGCCCCACAGCGGCCATGCCCGCATTCCATCATATCCCCACGAATACATGCGCCATATCAATAAAAAGTATCTATTATACAATAAGCTAAAATGGATCTTATGTACTCTGTATTGGTATTCCTCCTTAGATACGGATTGGCACACTATAGACGGAAAAAGCCTGCACCGGCCTCCAGACAGGCGGCTTTGGATGCAGCCGTCCCCCGTTTCCCCGCCGTCATCTTCCGTCATCCCCTCAAGAGACTCCCCCACCGTAACGGAAAACCCGGAGATAGGGGCACTAGGTCGTGTCGTCATTTTACATGCAACTATTTAAAACTATTGAAACAATCTTTTTGTGAACTGAAAAAATAGTTAAGTAATTTCTATAGATTATATCTAATTGAGACACGAAATAAACTTTTCCGAAGGCTGTACCATAGGAAATGGTTGATGCCTTATTTGTTGAAAATCCAAAGGAATAACCAATAAAAAGCCCCAAGCATGGAACACATCGGCGGAAAACTGGAGAAAACGTCAGTATTTTCACCATTGCGGCAAACCGTGCCGTGACTCAGGCCGACGTCATTTGGCTGTTGGAGCCCGTTTTGATGACCGCGTTACGGGTAAATTGCCCCAGTTTGCTCCCAACGCGCGA
Organism: Bilophila sp.; assembly: GCF_057864385.1. Lineage (NCBI taxonomy): Bacteria > Pseudomonadati > Thermodesulfobacteriota > Desulfovibrionia > Desulfovibrionales > Desulfovibrionaceae > Bilophila > Bilophila sp. The sequence goes on from NZ_DBMAFI010000008.1 coordinate 74,141, forward strand.
ATCGTGCATATCGACATCGATCCGGCGACATTGCGTAAGAACGTCACTGTAGAGATAAAGCAACCACATCCTCCGACAGCGCAACGAGAGCCCCTAGGCCGTGTCGTCATTTTATATGTAATCATTTGAAATTATTTAAAATAATCTTTTATATTCTAAAAATAGTTTAATGATTACAATATATTATATATAATTGACGACACGGCCCAAAGTTCGCCGTCTGGAAAACTGTACCGCGTTTTTCTTATGAAAAGAAAAAAATTTGGCTGTGTTCAATTTTACGGTTGATGATTTTTTCAATGAAAATCATGAATAGATAAAAGCTCGTTCCACGTCTAGTGATGTGGGCCTCTCTCATTTTTTGTTCATTACATGAAATCCAGTTTTGAAGAATTGTTGCGAGACCTCCAAATCATTTCCAAAGAACTCTTCCTTTCCAGTTGGAATCTTGTATCAACCACAAACTTAAACACAGCCAAAAATTTTATTTCAGAAGCGGCATATTCTGCATTTTTTTGCCAGAAAACCCTTTTTATCATAGCGTCGTGCGGTACATCGTACTAGATGAAGCAGCCATTGCGCGGGGTTCCCCCAACCCATCCGAACGGCCTCCCCTTCAAGCGGAAACGGAAGGAAACGATCAGGCCCCCATGCCCTGAGGAAGAACATTCCCCCACATCCCATGCAGGCTCAATGCGGCCTCCAGCGCGGACGGAATATTCTATATTCCATATCTTATTGATTATCTTGATGAAATATAATGGACGGGCCCTCTTTCGCACTTACAGTATGCCCATACCATACTTACCAACCAGGATGTGACGATGAAAGACAAAAAAGAATCTATTGTACTCGATCTCGACATTTTCATCCATCTGATGACCAGCGCCTACCGTGAAGGCTTCAAGGCCGGAGCGGACAAGAATATCCAAAGGCTTGAAAACGACTGTGCCTCCGCCGTGAGCCAATTCCGCTTTGGCATGGTTGACATGCTCAAAGAACCTGACTCGACCGTGCACCATTAAGCCTCTCTCCGGTTTCCCCTCCATGAGGAAGCCGTCCCGATACAAACGCCGCCCTATCCCGAAGTCAGGGAAGGGCGGCGTTCCATACGATCTTCAGTGAATCAGCACGATCTTCAGCGAATCAGCCTTTACCGGTTGCATATTCAGCTTTCGCCTCTGGCGGCTTTCTTAAAGCAGTACATGAGGGCATCGGCCCGGCTCAGCGTATTGTGCAAGCTGCCTTTATCAAGGGTAGGATCATACGAGGCGACCCCATAGGAGAAAGTGACGGGCTGCCCGTTGACTTCGGCCTGTGCCCCAGCCATGTGGAACAGCTCCAGCCCCCACAGCAGGGCTTCCTTTTCTTCGCCCTCAAACAGCGTCACAAATTCATCCCCGCCGATGCGGAATGAAAGCCCTCGGCTTACCGGCTCCTCACGCGTCAGCAGGTGGGCCATACGCCGGAGATAGGCATCCCCCGCCGCATGGCCGTAGGTATCGTTGAGCTGTTTCATATAATTCAGATCACAGATCATACGCAACGATGGTCAGGGAACGGGGCAACTTTTTTTCCAGATCCTTCAGTTCCAGTTCAAAGGCGGTGCGGTTGCCGATGCCGGTGAGCATATCCGTGTAGGCGAGCTTCTTATAAAAGGGCGTTGCCAAACGCCGCAGGCAGAGCATCGTAATAACGGTACAGCACCCCACGATCACCAAGGCCAGCGCCCCGCTGTAAATCATGGCCCGGAGCTTGCTGTTATGAATGACGTCAGCGTTGAACTCCATGACTACGGCCCCGACGGGCCTCGCCTCCCCTCTGGCATGGACGGGCCTGCACGTCAGGAAAATCGCCCCCCATTCGGTATTCAGCATGCCGTCCGACTCGATGGGTTTGCCATTCAAAACACCGTCCGACTCAATGGGTTCACTCTCAATGGCTTCACCCTCGATGGATTCTCCAGACAGGCAACGGTTCAGCATGGGGACAATATCTTGTTCAATAAGGTCGCCGGGGCTGCGGAAGTCCGAAGAATCAGGCGGCAAGCCGTCCACCAGATATATGGGCTGGCCCCTGTCATTGAACTTGGCCGTGTAGAGATAGCGCACGTTGGCGATTTGCCTGATATTATCCAGCATGGACTGCGTATCCTGATACGTATCCCGCCGCATGTCCGCAAGCGTATTGATATTGGCGAACCCCTCAAGGTTCAAATGGGATTCCGCATAGGCATTCACCACGCGCGCACGTGCCCGGATGTCTTCCTGCAAGGCGTTGCTCATCATCAGATACAGGATGGCGAAGACGGATACGGAGGCAATCAGGATAGCCGACGCAATCGTCAGGACGATTTTCTTTTCAGCGCTGTACCAGCCCGTTTTTCTGGTCAAAGCCATCCTCCATCCTCTCAAAAAGGCACTGCCGCCTATGAGAACACTCTGTATTTATTTTAACAGTGGTGGAAATCACAGGGGTTGTCAATGAAACCTTCCTTTCCTTCACCCCCTGTGGACGGCGGCGGGGCTCCGCAGGCAAGGCGCTGCGGGGGGTAGGCTCCTGCGGGAGATTCCGTTACAATCCGTAAAAAGGAGTTTGACATGGCTACCGTTACCGCGACCTATCTTGGCGACCTTCGGGTCGAATCCGTCCACACCGCCAGCGGCGCACGCCTCGTTACCGACGCCCCCGTGGACAACAACGGCAAGGGTGAAGGCTTCTCGCCAACGGATCTCTGCGCCACGGCACTGGCCGGATGCGCCATGACCATCATCGGCATTTACGGCAAGATGCACGATGTGGACGTGACCGGAACCACCATTGAAGTCACCAAAACCATGAGCGCGAACCCCCGGCGCATCGGCAAGCTTGAAGTCGTCTTCACCATGCCCGACCGCGAATACACCGACAAACAGAAAACCATGATCGAACGCGCCGCCCATACCTGCCCGGTTCATTTGAGCCTGCACCCCGACGTCGAACAGGTGTTCACGTTCCGCTGGAAGCGCTAGCCCCATCCGCCGGGAAACCCGCCGATCTGTCCAGAAGGAAAGAAAATCCGTTTTTTTCTGAAAAAAAAGTTGTTTTTAAGCGCATAAAAAACGTATTTCGCCAGATTGGCGGCTGTCCGCCCTTGCATCCTCCGCCGGTTTCCCCTAAAGAATTCCCACTGGCGGGAAGCGGGGATTCGTCCCGGCTGGAAGCGCATCAAACAGCACCTTTTGAGGAGGCGACATGAAACTGACCATCATCGGGGCCGGGCCGGGAGGCTATTCGGCGGCGTTTGCGGCGGCGAAAGCCGGGGCGGAAGTGACGCTTGTGGAACAGGGGAAGCTCGGCGGCACATGCCTGCACACGGGCTGCATCCCTACAAAAACCCTGCGCTCTTCCGCCGACGTGCTGGAAATGGGCAGACGGCTGGCGGAATTCGGCATCACCGGGGAATGCGCGCTCAAGGCGGACATGCCCGCCATCGTGAACCGCAAGCGCAAGGTCGCCGCCACGCTCCAGACCGGCCTTGAAAAAACGTGCGCCCAGCTCAAGATCCGCGTCATCTGCGGCAAGGCCGAACTCGTGGGCGCGAAGCTGGTGCGCGTCGCCACGGCGGAAGGCGTGGAAGAGGTCGAAAGCGACAACGTGATCGTCGCTACGGGCTCTTCGCCGCTGGAGCTGCCCGCCCTGCCCGTGGATCACGTCCGCGTGCTGTCGAGCGACGACGCGCTGGAACTGCAGGCCGTGCCGTCCAGCCTGATCATCGTGGGCGGCGGGGTCATCGGCTGCGAGCTGGCGTTCATCTACCGGGCGTTCGGCTCCAAGGTGACGGTCGTGGAAGGCCAAAACCGCGTGCTTCCCCTGCCCTCCGTGGACGAGGAAATCAGCCGCCTGCTGCTGCGCGAAATGAAAAAGAAGGGCATCGCCGTGGAGCTGGCCCGTACGGTGACCGCCGCAACGCCCGCCGGGACAGGCGTTTCCGTGGAAATCGGCGCGTCTCCCTTTGTGGCGGCGGCCAACCCGCCCGCCCCGCGCACGCTTGAGGCCGATGCCGTGTGCGTCACCGTGGGCCGCGTGCCGCATACGGACGGGCTTGGGCTCGACGCCGCCGGGGTCAAGGTCGATGCCAAGGGCTGGATCGAAGCCGACGATTTTCTGGAAACCTCGGTGCCGGGCGTGTACGCCATCGGCGACGTCATCGGGCCGCGCCGCATCATGTTGGCGCACATGGCGGTTGCAGAAGCCCACACCGCCGTACATAACATTCTGCATCCCGAAGACAGGAAGGCGCAGAACTACGATGTGGTGCCCTCCGCCGTCTTCACCGCCCCGGAAATCGGGGATGTGGGGCTTTCCGAGGCACAGGCCAAGGAACGGGGGCTCGCCGTGAAAACCTCGGTGTTCCAGTTCCGCGAGCTCGGCAAGGCGCAGGCCATGGGCGAACTCGCCGGGCTGTTCAAGCTCATTGTTGAAGAAGGCAGCGGCAAGCTCCTCGGCGCGCACATCGCCGGAGCCCATGCTTCCGATCTGATTGCCGAAGCCGCCCTTGCCATCCGGCGCGGCTGCACCGCCCGCGATCTCTTCGAGACCATCCACGCCCACCCCACCCTTTCCGAAGGACTCTATGAGGCCGCCGGTTCGCTGGCATAGACTCCTAATTCCACCGCTGAACAGGCTTGAAGACGGCCGCGCCCTTTTTCTCCGGGTGCGGCTGTCTTTTTGCGCCCTTCGGATGGCCTCGGCGGGGCTTCCTTCCGCGCGGCACGGCGAGGGGGAGTGTACAGGAACGGAAAGTGGGTATAATAGGTTCGCCCCGTACAGGGGAACACCACGCCGGAGGCCGCCCTTTGAAACGCGCTCCCGCGGGCTGGTGCAGAAAGGGGATTTTTATGGAAGAGGCACTGATCAAAGTTCTTTCGTTCATCACCTTCATCATGCTCGGCTACCTGCTCCGCCGTTTGTCCATTCTGAAGGCGGAAACGTTCCGCGTGCTCTCCGGCATCGTGTTCTACATCACCCTGCCGTGCATCATCATAACCAGCATCAACGGCGTACCCGTGACTTCCGAAATGCTCTGGCTCGTCGCGCTGGGCGCGCTCTGCAACGTCCTCATGGTCGTCACGGGCTACTGCATGACCCACGGCAAGGCCCGGCAGGAACGTGCCTTTTCCATGATCAACCTTTCGGGCTACAACATCGGCACGTTCGCCATGCCTTTCGTTGCCGGTTTCCTGCCTCCCACAGGGTTTCTGGCAACCTGCCTGTTCGACGCCGGGAACGCAATCATGTGCACGGGCGGCACCTACGCGCTCGCCAACAGCGTCACCGACGCCTCACAGCATCTGTCCGTCAAAAGTTTCCTGCGCAATGTTTTTTCGTCCATCCCTTTCTGCATCTATCTGATCATGATCGTCATGGCGTTTCTGCACCTCGCCCTGCCGCACCCCGTGATCATCTTCACCAAGATCGCCGGGGACGCCAACGCGTTCCTCTGTATGCTCATGATCGGCGTGAACATCCATCTGCAAATGGACAGCAAGAGCTTCCGATGCCTCATCAAACACATCGCGGTCCGCTATGCGCTGTCAGGCGTGCTGGCGTTCCTCTTCTATCGCTGCCTGCCTTTTTCGCTTGAAATCAGGCAGGCTATGGCCGTCATCGCCCTTGCCCCCTCCTCTTCGCTGGCCCTTATCTTTACCATGAAGCTCAAGGGCGACGTGATCATGGCAGGCAACATCTGTTCCCTGTCCATCCTCCTGAGCACCATCGCCATGACCATCCTGCTCGTCTACCTCTAGCGTGGAGCATCCAGATGGCACCGGCAAGGGAGAAACGGGATTTTCAGGCTGTGGCAGGTGTACGGCTGTATGAAACAGGCCGATCAGCTATGCGGCGTGGGGAAATCGGCCTGCACGTCAAAGGGATACAAAGGGATACAGACATCTTGAAGGATTTTGAGCTATTGCGCCGTTTAGCCCTGATATGAAAATCATAATGAAGTGATTTCGAGCCATTCGAGCAAGATGCTGTCAAAGCATTCAACTGCCTGCCTGCACGACAGCCACATTTCCAGAATGCGGTTACCCTGCTTAAACGATAGGCTCCATCAGGGGATGTGGGTGTTTCATCTCCACAGTGCGGTGAAAATACAGCCTCTTTCTCCCGCTTTTCCGTCGGCGGAATCCATAAGCCAAGGCATTTTGCTCGTTATTCCTTTGAAACTTCAAGGAAAAAGCATCAACCGTTTTTTATGACACAGCCCAATAATGTACTTTATTTTACTGGGGATTTTAGAGCGTGTCGCCATTTTGATGTAATCATTTGAAATATCAAAAAATATTTTTGTGATTTGAAAAGTAGTTAAATGATTCAAATAGATTATATCTCATTGGCGACATAATCTAAAAGTTCCCACTGCATAACAACTCTGAAATGAGGAATTTTTTTGGCTATGCGACACCATCCGTTTCCGGCCATGACTATCGCAAGCGCTCCATACGGCTAGCCATGCTAAAATGTTTATTCTTCCTTCCTAAATACCGTATCTAAGCGTCTTCCGTGAAGAAAACCGTTTGATTTTTACCTTGCCGCTTGGCCTGATAGAGGGCGTAATCAGCTTTTTTGAAGAGTTCATCAACGGTCTTACCGTGCTGGGGAAACAAACTGACCCCAATAGAATTCGTAATAGCGTAACGCCCCCCATACGGCTGGCACTTAACCGCAAGGTTTTGGCGATACCGTTCGACCAATGCTTGCGCAGTTGGGCCATCCACGTTTTTGATGATCACTATAAACTCGTCGCCGCCGAAGCGCCCTTTCAAATCGTCCAGACGAAAGCTTTCTTTTATACATTCAGCAACCGTTTGGATAATTTCATCACCAAAGCTGTGGCCGAATGTATCATTCGCCCGCTTGAACTCATCGAGATCCAAGACAACCATCGCATGGGACTTGAATGCTTTCCCATCCCGGTTTGTTCCGGTGCGGAGCCCTTGGGCCTGCCCATTCTCCAGGGAATGCTTGAACAGTTGTGTAGCTTTTTTGAGCATGGCGGCTTTGTTGAGCAGGCCTGTCAGCTCATCACGTTGGGCGCTTTGGCGTAAATCACATACGAGCTTCACATCCTCATCCACATCGCTTAATTTGCCTATGATGACACGATTAGCGATGCCACACGTAACCGTAAACCACTTATACCCCTGCTCGGTCATGATTTGAATGGGCTGTGAACGCTTACAGTGCCTATTTTCAATAACATCCTTAAAAAATAACTGATGCAAAGCAGTTATGCCCTCCTCCGTCAATAAGCCATGCGCATCAGGCCTGGAGAAGAAGCCATCAATAGATGTCATATTAAAATTGGATGACGTTGTTGAATAGTTTGTCATTTGATCTTTTTCAATGTCATATTCAAACAACAAGTCATTGCTCAATTCACAAATCAGTTGGTAGCGTTTTAATTCATACTCCCTCAATTCCTGAATTTTCCTTAGTTCGGTAATATTACGCATTATATTGATAAAACAAGGCTTATCATCTTTATAGCCGATAAAGTTGGAAATGACATCAAGCCATACGACGCTGCCATTTTTATGGAAAACACGATACTGGATATTTAATTGTTCTTTGCTTTGTATATGCTTATTGAATGCGGCAAAAACCCTTTCAAAATCATCTGGGTGCAGCACATTTCTGGGGTTGCCGCTTTTTGATTGGTCTTCATATTCTTTACGAGTAGATCCAGTCAACGAATAGAAAGCATCGTTTGCCCATTCTACAGTACGCTGATCGTCGTTAAACACTATTTTCACCACACCGCAATCCAACATATTGAGAATACTTTCTAAGTCATTCATTTTTCCCTCGTAAAAGGATGAAAGCATTTCAATGCTCATGTTCCGTCAAGTTCAACAAGATACGAAAGGCCCTGTCACAGAGTGCGGTTGTTCCATCTCCGCCGCAAGGCAAGATGGGGCTTTTTCCCCAATTTTTCCGTCAGCGACATCAGCACATAATATATATTGTATTGGCTGTGTCATAGAAAACGGTTGATGCTTTATTTCCTTGAAATTTCAAGGAAATAACCAATAAAATCCCCCCAATCACAGAGCCCACCAGCGGAAAATTTGGAGAAAAAGCGTATATTTTCAGTATATTGCTGAAACAAAACAACCATGCACTATGACAGAGCCATTGTATTTATTATTTAGAAAATTTTGCTGAATAAGGCAGTCATGGTTTCCTGTGCCGCAGCCATGCGAAATGCCTGCAATCAAGGCTTTATCACAAGACTATTCTTCAATGATTTCAGTGAAGCTGCCATAAAAAACATATGGCCTCCCCTATCGCCGTCCCCTGCTTTTTATCAATCCTGACGCCCTATTAAAATAGGGCTATACCGCCTTTCACATTCAGTTCCCGTGCTCAGTGCTGATAACGGCGATGAGCCTTTGAGCGATCTTTTGGACGGCAGGGAAGCAATGCATATCATATGGAAGCACTAGTTCATACCGCTAACCCACAATCTAAGAACGCGAGATTGTTAATACGGACAGACTATTGTCGACATTATTCCTTTGTGGAAAACTGCGCCTCAAATAGGGGTGGGCCGTTCCATAGCCTGATTGAGACATTGAAACCCTTGCGGATGCGTTCCGCAAAGCGGCAAATGTTCAGCCGTCTATATGTGAACAGGATACCAACCATTATCAAAGAATGGAAGTCCGGTAATTCATTGGCCTTCATGGTCAGTTCATCCAGAACAGATGCGGACAGCAACTTTTTCAAAAGGCTGTGTCATGGTGTGTGGTTGTTTCATCTCCACAGTGCGGTGAAAAATACAGCCTTTTTCTCCGGTTTTCCCCTTGGCGGGAGCCACGGCTAAGGCATTTTGCCGGTTATCCCTTTGGAGCCTCAAGGAAAAAACATCAACCATTTTTTATAACACAGCCAAACATTTTGTTGGCTATCCCCTTTGGAACTTCAAAGGGAAAAGTGTCAGCCTTTTTCTATGACACAGCCTTTCAAAGGCTATGAACAAACGCTTTCCAAGGCAAGGAGGTTTCCCTCGCAGGATAAAGCCCGGCAGGTTTGATCGTCTGGAGCTGGGTATCTTGAGGGCATGGGGGGCAAGGTTGCTCTTTTTCCGGCCTGTTTTGCACAATATTTTCCGCACTGGAAAGAAGTGAAGAGCATACCGGACGAATGCCCATCGCTTCAAAGAGCGGCGTTATCCTCTCCCCTTCCCTCTGTGGAGGAGACACCAGAGAAAGCCAAACGGCATAGGCCGCCGCCATACCTATATACTGTCGGTGGGAATACGTCCCAATCCCCATTGAATACTGGCAGGCTATGTCATTTGAAATCTAAGGCCCTGTCAGGGAACATGGTTGTGTTTTATCAGCAATATGCTGAAAAGCATCTACTTTTTCTCCAATTTTTTCCACTGTCTGACGTATATTCTTCACTGAAGCATCACGCTCCTATGCGGAGAGTTTTCTCCCGCACATCAAAGAACCATTGATTCTCCCGTCAGTATTTGGGCTGGTCAAAGAATATTCTTCCCTACTACCTACGCCAAATTCTTTGGCTTTGTATCGAAAGGGTTTTGATGGTTTGTGGTGGGATGTTTGGGGTATGGAGCAGAGTTGGTGGTGTTGGCAATAAAATTTACATAATAAAAAAGATTATGGGTATAATATGCTCGTATCGGATCGCATATGTGCCGCCTTCATAAAAAAACGGCACCCGAAAACCGGAATGCCGTTTCAGCGCGCCGTGAACACGCAAAAGCAAAAGCAAAAGCCAAAAGAATCCGCTTAATCCACAAGGCGGCACATATACGATCCGAGAGGCGCACGTAAGGTATCAAGGATTCGCTCAAGCAAAATCCCCTCCCGGTAGGGAAGGCCCTGCCCAAAGGTGGCCCGGATGCCAAGGGTGACGAACTGCACGGCACGGTCAAGCGCAATGGCGAGGCTGTCGCCCTGCAGGAGGCTCCCCGTCAGCACACTGGCGAACACGTCGCCCGTGCCGGGGTAATAAGCTGGGATGTATGAACAGTCCACCCGCCAAAAACGATCCCCGTCCCGTTCGTAGGCGAGCACGGATGTGCATTCGGGCTTACGCAAGGCCTGCCCGTCCGCAAGCGGCACGCTCGTCGCCACGACCGTCTTGGGGCCGTTTTCTGCGAGGCGGCGCAGCCAGCCCTTGAGCGTGGGCAAATCCGTTTCCGGGCTGTAGGGCTCATCAAGGAGCAGGCAGACCTCGGTGAAATTTGGGGTGATCACGTCCGCGCGGGTGATGAGCCAGCGCATTTTTTCCACCATGTCCGGGGTCATGGTCGGGATCAGCTTGCCGTCATCCCCAAGCACGGGATCAACCACAGCCAACCCGCCGGGCGCAAGGCAATTTCGGATGCACCGCGCCGCCGAATCCATCTGCGCCGTGGACGCCATGAAGCCTGAGTATACGCCGTCGAACCGCAGCCCGAGGCGTTCCCAGTGATCAAGGATACGAACCATGTCGTCCGTGAGGTCGAGCAGCGTAAAATCGTCATAGCCCACCGTCTGCGTGGACAGGATGGCCGTAGGCAGGGGCGTCGCCTGAATGCCCATGCTGGACAGGATCGGGATGGCCGCCGTCAGGGACGTGCGGGCGAACCCGGCGAGATCGTGGATAGCCGCCACTCTGGGGATGGGATTGCGCATTATTTTTCCAGTATTCTCAAGATGACGTTTCGTGATGAACGTTCCAATTGCGGATCGCCCAAACGTTTTCCGGGGCCGGAACAAACGCGACGGATTGTTTCATACCGCGCACGCCAAATCAAGATGAAACCGGTTTCCCGGAGGGGCTCCTCCGAACGGGAGGGCGTACTGCACTTTTCCGCTCAGGGCTATACGCCTAAAGGACGGCCTAAGGGGGCTAAAAAAAACGGCAAGCACGGCGGCCCCCAAAGGCGGGGCATTCGCCTCTTCGATGATTTCCTAAGGCTGTGTCATAGAAAACGGTTGATGCTTTATTTCCTTGAAATTCCAAAGAAATAACCAAAAATCCCCCAATCACAGAGCCCGCCAGCGGAAAGTTTGGAGAAAAAGCATATATTTTCAGTATATTGCTAAAACAAAACAACCATGTACCATGACAGAGCCTTTCCTGAAAATTCATTTTGAATTTCATGTAGTTGAAATGCGGCTTCCATTGCAAAGCGACTGTCTCCCAAAGGCTTGATTGTTGACAGGTGCGGCGTGAAGGAATAGGGCATATGTCAAAAACGATCGATGGGGCGCTCCATTCCGAGGCCCCGGAACGGTTCCCGGACAACAGAGGAAGGGATCATGCCAAGGCCCAGAAAGTGGCGGCGCGTCTGCCGCCTGCCTCAGAATACGCTTTTCGGCCCCCTTGCCGGGATTGACGAAGGGACCATCGTCATGACGGTCGAGGAATACGAAACCATCCGGCTCATCGATCTGGAAGGCTTGAATCAGGAAGCGTGCGCCGGACGGATGCACGTCGCACGGACTACCGCGCAAGCCATGTACCGGAACGCGCGCCACAAAATTGCCGATTGCCTCGTCAACAGCCGACGGCTGATCATCGAAGGCGGTGATTATTTGGTCTGCAACGCGCGTGAAACGACGTGCGGCTGCCCTCACTGCCGACGGCGGCCCCTTCAGCCCGCCGAAGGCGAAACCCCGACACCAACACCATGAACGAAATCATCTGCTCAATCACATCCGCCATCGAGGAAGGCCGCTCGTGGGGCCATACGGATAAAGAGATCGCCGACTACATCTATGCCAAGCACATCCGGCCTCTGGAGATGAAGCTCGCCGAAACGTTGGAACCGAAGGCCGCGTTTTTGGAAGGCTTCATGCTGACGACCAAAAACCGGAATGGGGAAACCCCTTTCTCCGGGGATTATGCCGAGGCATGGAAAGCCATCGCCTCCTATGCGGGCATAAGCCGACGGGCTTTGGAAACCATTGAGGGCGGCCCGGACGGAAGCAAGGCCTGACCCCGGCGCACCTCCGGGGCAGGCTGACGAACGCGGGCAACCCCGCAGGAAAAGGACAGAAACATGAACACTGGCTTTAAACATGTGTACGGCCCGGTTCCTTCCCGGCGTCTGGGAAGGTCTCTCGGCGTGGACGCCCTGACCTTCAAAAGCTGTTCGTTCGACTGCGTGTACTGTCAGCTTGGGCGAACCACGAACCACACCGCCGAGCGCAAGGAATACATCCCCACCGCAGAGATCCTTGACGAAGTGCGCCGCAAGCTCGAAAACGGGGACAGGCCCGAATACATCAGTTTCGCCGGCTCCGGCGAACCCACGCTGCACTCCGGGCTCGGCGACATCATCCGGGGCATCAAGGCCATGACCGACGTCCCGGTGGTGGTGTTCACCAACGGTTCCCTGCTGTGGATGCCCGAAGTCCGCGCCGACCTCGCCGCCGCCGATGTGGTGATCCCTTCGCTGGACGGAGGCGACGCCGCGCTGCTCGATAAGGTGAACCGCCCCGTCGCGACCCTTGATTTCAACCGCATCGTCGAAGGGCTGATCGCCTTCCGTGAAGGATTCAAAGGGCAGATCTGGCTTGAAGTCATGCTGCTCGGCGGCATGAGCGACGACGACGCTTCCGTGGACGCCATCGCCCGCTTGGCGGAACGCATCCGGCCTGACAAGGTTCAGATCAACAGCGTATGCCGCCCTCCGGCGGAAACCTATGCCCTGCCCGTTCCCGCCGCCCGGCTTCTGGAAATCCGTGAGCGTTTCGCGGGGGTGCCCGGCACGGTGGAAATCATCGCGGAACATCTCGACGACATGGCTCATACGGCTTTCCGCACGCAGATCAAGGAAGAGGACATCCTCGCGCTCATCGAACGCCGCCCCTGTACCGCAGCCGGAGCCGCGGCGGGCCTGAACATCCACGTCACCGAAGCCATCAAGCATCTGGAGATGCTCGTCGCCGACGGCAAAGCCGTGACGCAGCCCAAGGACGGGCAGGTCTTTTATTCCGCCTGTGAGCTGCGGACGGAATAGCCCGGGCTTCGGCGGGAAAGCCTCCCGCCGGAAGAAAGGCTTCCGCCACGGCAATCCTTCATCTCTCACAACTGTCTGGAGAAATACATATGGCATCATGTTCGGAACAGCAGGGGCAGACGACGATCCCCATGACCGAGGCCATGCAGCGCAAGGTCATGGCCGAAAACCTGAAAGGCGTGCGGCACAAGCTTTTCGTCATGAGCGGCAAGGGCGGCGTGGGCAAGAGCTCAGTGACCGTGAACCTCGCCGCAGCACTGGCGGCGCAGGGCTTCCACGTCGGCATCCTCGACGTGGATCTGCATGGCCCAAGCGTCCCGCACTTGCTCGGCTCCCACGGGTTCGTCAGGGTGGATAACGAAGACGGCAAGCTCGTGCCCGTTTCCTGCGGCGAGCGCCTCTCGCTCATCTCCATCGAATCCTTCCTCGAAGACAAGGACGCCGCCATCATCTGGCGCGGCCCCAAAAAGGTTGGGGCCATTCAGCAGTTCGTCGCCGACGTGAAGTGGGGCGCGCTGGACTACCTGCTCATCGATTCCCCTCCCGGAACCGGCGACGAGCATATGACCATCCTTGACGCCATCCCCGACGCCAAGTGCATCGTCGTCACCACACCGCAGGAGATTTCCTTGGCGGATGTCCGCAAGGCGCTTGATTTCCTGAAAGTCGTCAAGGCGGACGTGCTCGGCCTTGTGGAGAACATGAGCGGCCTCTTCTGTCCCCACTGCGGCGGGGAAATCGATCTCTTCAAGAAGGGCGGAGGCGAAGCCCTTGCCAAACAGGAAGGGCTGAACTTCCTCGGCGCGATCCCGCTCGATCCCGCCACGGTCGTCGCTGCGGACAGGGGGCATCCCATCGTCTCCATGCCCACCGACACCCCGGCGAAGGCCGCGTTCCTCAAGCTTGCCGAAACCGTGCGGGAAGCGACGCAAGCCTAGCTCCATCGCAAAGTGGAATATTTCAGGCATGTTCTGAGGGAGGGCGCTTCCCTCACACTTCTGCCTTCTTCCACAGAGGGTGCAGGCGCTTCCCGCAAAAGAATCCCCCGCGCCATTATGAAAACTCCCCGTCGATATCCGATGGGGAGTTTTTCCGTGCAATGGACAAAAAATTAGGCTGTGTTTAAGTTTGTGGCTGATACAAGATTCCAACTGGAAAGGAAGAGTTCTTTGGAAATTATCTGGAGGTCTCGCAACAATTCTTCAAAACTGGATTTCATGTAATGAACAAAAGAGACCCACATCACTAGATGTGGAACGAGCTTTTATCTATTGATTTTCATTCCAAAGCTATGGGGATGGGGACTTCCTGCTGTCCGATGAACCAACCGTATTTCCATTAAACCTTGCCGCAGCATCTGATTGATGCCCTTTCCCAGCGGCTGGTTTCGTTGAGTTTTGCGAAGGCATTTGCTGGTGGGCCCTACATGGACAATGTTTTCCCCAGTACCTGTCTTGAATTGCGTAAATATAAAAAGCAAAGCCGTATCAAGGTGCAGCTTCGCTTTCAAAAAGTAAAATTTGCACGTCAGATATTAGGCCGTGTCGTCAATTAGATATAATCCATTGAAATTATTTAGCTACTTTTCAAGTCGCAAAAGATTATTCTAGTAGTTTCAAATAATTATATATAAAATGACGACACGGCCTAAAGGGTACGCGATTAAACACACATAAGCAAAGGCAGGCGGCTCCTTCCGGCCTACCTTTCCTGATAATATGGAGATTTCCTTTACCGTTTCACACCGTTAAAAATACGGTCATAGAAATACATCTTAAATTCCTCAACATCCATGCTCTGGTACTGATCATAGAGCTTCCGGCACACGCTGTCTGTGGGATAATTGATTTGATCCCTGCCGTCATTCACCGCAGCCCACACCGCCGCAGCAGCTTCCTCAGGCCCTGGGAAAGCGGCATTGCCGTCCAGCAGATATTCCCGTTGTCTGGCCGCAGGCTCCTCATAGCCGTCGAGAATGTTGATGGGGGTCTGGAAATTGGTGCTGGTTCCGCCGGGAATCATAGCCGCCACCTTCACGCCGAAGGGCTTCAGCTCATAGTACAGGGATTCCACCATACCCTGCTGGGCGCGTTTGGCCGCGCCATACGCGCCGTCACGCGGCAGGGCGATGATACCGGCCAAGGAGGTGGTCGTCAGGATTGCGCCGCCCTTGCGCCCTTTGAAATGGGGGATGAATTGCTGGGTCACCAGCATTGTTCCGATCACATCGGTATCAAAGAGTTTGCGGATCTCGTCCTCCGGCAGCTTCTCGAAAGGCCCCATCATGCCGTAGCCGGCGTTGTTGAACAATACATCCACATCATACTCCGCCAAGGCTTTCCGGCTGGTTTCACGGATCTGTTCCGGGTCCGTCAAATCCAAGGGCATGATGACCACATTGGGCAGGTCGGCCAATTCCCCGGCTTTCTGCGGATTCCTCATGGTGGCGATGACCCGCCAGCCGTGATCCGCAAAATACTTGGCCGTTTCCCGGCCAATGCCGGAAGATGCGCCTGTGATAAAAAGCGTGTTCATCGTTTTCTCCTCTCTGCTGTGGTAAAAGTTGATTGTCCGTATGAGAGGAATATGGTACGGCATCACATAAGTAAAATTCAAATTTTATGATGATGAGATAACTAAAAAATGATGTTGAACCGAAATTTGGAAATTTTTCTCAGAGTGGCTGAGTACGGAAGCATCACACGAGCCGCAAAAACGCTGTACATCACACAGCCAGCCGCGAGCAACGCCATCTCAAAACTGGAAGCGGAATTGAACGTCAAGCTGTTCTTCCGGGACAAGCGCAATGGGCTGATGCTCACCGATGTGGGGCAGAAGATTTTGCTTCTCACCAAGCAGATGGAGGATTTGGACAACCGCATTGCCCAGACAGCCTATCAGGAAAATCATTTTGTGGAGGGCCGCCTGCGGATCGCCTCCCTGACCTCCCTTGTTTCAACCATCCTTTCAAAAGCCCTGAAAGCGTATCGGACGGCATTTCCGGGCGTGACGGTTGAGATCAAGGAAGGCAGCCCCAATGATATTTTCCGCATGGTGGAGGAACATTCCGTTGATTTTGCGGTGTCCTGCTCTCCCTTTGGGAAATTCGATTCCATCGTGCTGCGCCGTGACCGTATGGCGGCCATGCTGCCAAAGGAGTATCCCGGTGTTTCCGAAGTGGATTTGACCACCCCGCCCGACCTGATGATCATAAACAAATCCGCCTATGAAACGATTTTGGATTATGTCCGGCAGCCACCCCCTGCCGGACAGTTTCTTCAGGTGCAAATGGCGGAAACCGCCATCAATATGGTGCTGGACGGCATCGGAGTTGGAATCCTATCAGAGTACACGATGGACACGTTGGCACCGGGGCATCAGAAGTACCCCGTTACGCCGGAGATTACTTTTGATATTGGAATATTTGCAAACAGCCTTAGCGATTTGACACCTGCATCACAAGAATGCGTGAACATGATAGGCGCCGTTTTTAACGGCAAAAGGCAGGCATAACATGCCGGCCTTTCTCGGTTAAAACGACAATTTCTTCAAAAAAGCAAATATATTGTTGAGAATTGCAGCATTGGCGGATGCGGAACGGCATCCCTCTGTAAGGAAGGCCCCATTGCGGGCCCCGCTTCCCCTCGCCATCCCGCCATCCATCGCCCTTGCCGAAAATGTTTTCCGCGTTCCCCCGTCAGGCATTGCGCGGCAGGCGAAAACAATCTCCCCTAGACCTGTCCACGCAAACAGAAAATAAACATATTTTTACAGATGGTTATCATCATTTTTAAACGATGCTGCATTTTTCCAACCCTCTTCAACTATGGGAAAATTTCAGCGTAGTGTGAACACGCCCCAGCCTATCCCTCTCCGGGCGCCTCGTTTTTGTACTTCGCAATCTTCCGGGCGGCCGTGGGCTGGCTGATCCCCAGCGCCCTCGCAACCCCGGTCGTCGTCCCACAGGCCTTATACGCTTCCAGAACCATGCGCCGCTCAAGCGCCTCCAACGCATCGGGCAGGCTCCCGCCCATCGGGCTTTCCGGGTTCCCCTGATGCCGGGACATATGTTCCGGCAGTTCCGCCGCCTTGATGACGCCCCCTGAAGAAACGATGACGAGCCGTTCAATGACGTTGCGCAGCTCCCGGATATTCCCCGGCCACGAGTAGGCGGCGAGATGCCGCTTCACTTCCTCGGAAAAAACCTTTTCCGTCCCGTATTTAGCGTTCATCTCCTCCAAAACGCTCAGGCACAGCGGCATGATCTCCTCGCGCCGTTCCCGCAGGGGCGGAATCCGCAGCGGCAGGACGTTGAGCCGGAAAAACAGGTCGCTGCGGAAACGCTTCTTCTCCACCAGCGCCTCCAGATCCTGATTCGTCGCCGCCACCAGCCGAAAATCAATGGAAACGGGCTTTACCCCGCCGAGCTTGACGATCTGCTTTTCCTGAATCACCTGCAATAGCTTGGATTGGAGGCGCAACGGGAGTTCCCCGATCTCGTCAAGGAACAGCGTGCCCTTGTCCGCCAGCGCAATCCGCCCTTCCTTCCCCTTTTGGCTGGCCCCGGTGAACGCCCCGGCCTCGTAGCCGAACAGCTCCGATTCCAACAGCGGGGCGGGGATGCCCGCGCAATTGATTTCGACCAGCGGCCCGTCCGTGCGGTCGCTCAGGTGGTGCACCAGACGGGCGACCACATTCTTCCCGACCCCGGATTCCCCCGTGATGAGCACGGTCGTGTTCACCTTGGCCAGCTTTTCGATGGTCGCGGCAATGGCCCGCATAGTCCCGCTGAAGGGCGGGCCCTCCACGGATTGGGGCGCATCCGGGGACACCAGCGCGCTGATTTTTTGGTATTCCTCATGCAGCCTGCGCGAATAGCGCATGTCCACGCTGTAGCTCACCACAAAGGAAACATCCCCGGCATCATCATAAATGGGGACGCCGGTAACGATATTGTATTGCCCCGAACGTGTGGCTTCGGTCAGCGTGACCACCCGGCGGGTTTTGAGGACGAGGGCCGCCACGGATGGCGAAAACACTTTCTCCGCCTCCAGTTCGTAGGTCGTCCTGCCGATGACCCGGTCGCGGCTGATCCCGTAATTGCGCTCAAAACAACTGCTCACCCAGCGCATGACGCCGTTGTGGTCAACAATGGCGACGTTGTCGTGGATGGCCTCAATGACGGAAAACAGATCTTCCGTGCTCGGTAACGCGGCATCGAACGGCGGCATGGCGGGGCCTCCTGCGGATATATTCAATACTGAATAGGCTATTCATGTTTGAATAACAAGGCCGCCGCAGGATCTTTTTTCCTTTTTTCTGTTATATTCCTATATGATAGACAAACCTATACCCCTCCCCCCACCCTTGCGGGGCCACAAGGTATTCACAACTGAATAGCCAGCCTTCTTTTTCAAAAACACAACATCCTTTTGTTTCAACATATTATATAATGGCATGTACCTTGCTTTTTATGAAGCAAAACCACCTTCCAACAAAAACAAGGAGCATGACATGGGCGTTCCCGTCAATTCACTGGCTTCCCCCCGTTTCTGCGGGGTCCGCACCTTCCAACGCCTGCCGCATTCCGCCGACTGCTCCGGCAACGATTTCGCCGTGCTCGGCGTGCCTTTCGACACGGCGACCTCTTATAGGCCGGGATGCCGGTTCGGCCCGGCGGCCATTCGGGACGCCTCCAGCATCCTGAAATCTTACCACAGCGTTCTTGACGTGGACATTTTCGAGCACTGCCAAGGCGTTGATGCGGGCGACGTGGACATCATCCCCGGCTATCTCGACGAGTCCTTCGAGCGCATCGAAACCGCCGTCGCGGGCGTGCTCGGCGCCGGGGCCGTCCCGGTGATCATGGGCGGCGACCACTCCATCACCCTGCCCGAACTGCGCGCCGTGGCAAAGCGTTACGGCCCCGTGGCCCTGCTCCACTTCGACGCCCATTCCGACACCGGCGACGACTTTTTCGGCAAACCCTACAACCACGGCACGACCTTCCACTGGGCCATCGAGGAAGGGCTGATCCTCCCCGAACAAAGCACGCAGGCGGGCATCCGAGGCCCGCTCTATTCCCGGTCCAGCCTCGACTACGCCAAGGGCAAGGGGATGCGCGTCATCAGCGGGTGGGAACTGCACGACATCGGCATGGACGAGGCGATCCGCATCATGCGCGACCGGATCAGCCCCGGAACCCCGGTCTTCGTCACCTTTGACATCGATTTCCTCGATGCGGCCTATGCGCCGGGAACCGGGACGCCGGAAATCGGCGGCTTCACCACCCATGAGGCCCTCAGGCTGATCCTCGGCGTGTGCCCCGGACAACGCCTTGTCGGGATGGATCTGGTGGAAGTCCTCCCGGATACCGATTCCGCAGGCATCACCTCGTTCGCCGCAGCCGGGATCATCCATGCGTTTCTGGCCTGCCTTGCCGCCAACAAGAAGCACAACCCCGCATAAGGAGTTCATCATGCGCCTGAACAAGTTCTTCTCCGGCCTTGCCGCCGTCGTGTTGGCCTTCTCCCTGTGCAACGCCGTTTCCGCCGCCCCGCTCACCAAGATCCGCACGGCGTGGATGGATTCCTATGAAACCTTCGCCATATGGTACGCCAAGGAAAAAGGATGGGATAAAGAGGCCGGGCTGGACATCGACATCCTGTTCTTCGATTCGGGCATGGCCATCCTCAACGCGCTCCCCGCGGGCGAATGGCAGTATTCCTGTCTCGGCGGGGTTCCGGCCATGATGGGGAACCTGCGCTACGGCACCAGCATCATCGGCGTCGGCACCGACGAATCCTCCTGTGTCGCCGTACTCGCCCGCCCCGACAACCCCGTCTTCAAGACTCAGGGCCTCAACCCCAAGCATCCCGGCGTGTTCGGACGCCCTGAGGACGTGCGCGGCAAGACCATCCTCTGCACCACGGTTTCCTCAGCCCATTTCGCGCTCACCGCGTGGCTCGACGCCGTCGGCGTAAAGGCCTCCGAAGTGACCATCAAGAACATGGATCAGCCGCAGGCCCTCGCCGCCTTTGAAAACGGCATCGGCGACTTCGTGGCCCTGTGGGCGCCGCATATGTACGCCGGAACCGACAAGGGCTGGAAGGTCGCCGGAAACGCCGCCCTGTGCGGCAAGGGAACCCCCCTCGTCCTCGTGGCCGATACCAAGTACGCCGACGCCCATCCTGAAACCACCGCAAAGTTCCTCTCCGTCTACCTGCGCGGCGTCGAACACCTGCGGACGTCCAGCATCGACGACCTGATCCCCGAATACCAGCGTTTCTTCTTCGACTGGGCCGGAAAGACCTATTCCAAGGAACTCGCCCGGCTGGATCTGGAATCCCATCCCGTATGGGACATCAAGGGACAGCTCGCCCTCTTCGACGCCTCCAAGGGCATGAGCACCGCCCAGAAGTGGCAGGCCGACACAGCCCGGTTCTTCGCCTCCATCGGCAGCATCACCCCCGATGAACTCAAGAAGGTCGAAAACGCCTCCTACGTCACCGACAAGTTCCTGAAGCTCGTCAAGTAACGGCCCCTGAACAGCAAGGCTGCGTCACGGGAAACGGCTGATGCCTTCCTGAAGCCCCAAAGGAATGACCGATAAAAGGCCCGGCCATGAAGCCCGCCAACCGAATTGGCTGAGAGAGAGAGAGAGAGAGAGAGAGAGAGAGAGAGAGAGAGAGAGGAAAGCTGTATTTTCACGATATTGCAGTGTGCGTTTTCACGATATGCGGCAAAGGAACAGCCGCATCCCGTGACAGGGCCAAAAACAAAAGGTTCCCCGCCGTCAGTCCGGTGGGGAACCTTTTTTGGGGGAATGCCGTCCCGATCTGCTATCCTTCAACGGGGTTCACGGAGCCGACAAAGGGGTGGGGGCCAGAGAACGTGGGCGAACACGGAATCTGGCAAATATGGCTGTTCAGGACAGTGCCGTCCCAATGGTGCAGCAGGTAGCCGGGGGTTTCCATGCGGAAGGTGTCCCCGCCCTCAGGGGAAAGGTCGAGATCGATCTGCATGGACACGGCGGGGGCGGTCAGGGCGATGCGGCCCGCCCACTGGGTCACGATGGGGCGGTGCATATGCCCGCAGCTCAGGCGCACCCACGGCGAACGGCTCAGGATGTCGGCGAGGCGGCCCACATTTTCAAAAGGCTCATCCATCGCGCCCATGCCGGTCACGAATGGGGGGTGGTGCATGAACAGCAGGGTCGGGACGCCGGGGCGGGCCGCAAGCGTCCGTTCCAGCCAGTCCGCCACGGCCTCAGGGCAGTGCCCGGAATGCGAACCCGGCTGCATCGTGTCCAGCATGACCAGACGCACCGGGCCATCTTCCACGGTATAGCACAGGTATGGGGCCACGGAAGCGTCGGCGGGGCACCAGCCCCCCAGCAGTTCGCGCATCCTGTCGCGGCGATCATGGTTGCCGGGCACGGCGTACACCGGCAGGGAAAGCGGCGCAAGCGCCTCATGCAGCAGGCTGTAGGCGTGCGCGTCCCCGCTGTCGGCCAAGTCGCCCGTGATGACCAAGGCATCGGGCTTTTGAACAAGCGTCTTGAGATGATCCGCGGCAACCCGCAGGCATTCGAGGGTGTCCACCACCCGGAACGAAAGGCCGCCGTCGCCGCGCAAATGAAAATCGGAAAGATGCAGGATACGCATTTCGCTTACCTTCAATCGGTTGTGCGGAAGCGCAACGGCTTCCGCGCATCATCTAAAAACCATGAACCTCGCCGGATCGGATAGGCTCCGTTTCCGGCGATCCACTCCGCACGCAATGCACCCCGCCGGGAGAGGTTTGGGGGCTTTCCTCCTCCGGCCTACTCCGCGCGCAATGCCCCACGCCTCCGGCCTTTCAAGCCGAGGCCCGCAGCGGGAACGGATGCCCGTTACGCGCCCCCATCCCGTGGCCCGCTTGGCAGGGAGGAAAGGGAGGAGGAAGGGCCCCTTTTCCAGAAAGGCCCCACCCTCCCCAAGCCCCAATTCCGCTACGGCATCTTACACGTGCTCAACTTCGCCGTCGGCGCTTCTGCGAACCGCTGCGTTGTGCTTGCGCTGGATGATAAAGGCGGACACGGCACTCGTGAGGCCGGCAAGAAGCGTGAACAGGCAGACGTAGAGGGGATCGCCGTCATTCCACTTCATAAACAGGGTACACAGGCCGGGCACGATGCCCGCGACGAGGAAGCCGGGGAACTGGTACACGATGGAAATGCCGGTATAACGGACGTCCGGCGGGAACAGGTCGGAGAACAGCGCCGCCTCAGGGCCGAACACGCCCGCGTAGAATACGCTCAGAGGGATGATAATCGCAAGCCCGATGAGGAACAGGTTGCCGCCGCTCCCTTCCATCAGCCAGAAGGAGGGGAAGATGGACACCCCACAGAGCAGGCTCGCCAAGCCGTACACCTTGCCGCGCCCGAAACGGTCGGCCAGACGCCCGGCGATCAGGATGAACGGGCACATGGCCAGGGCGGAAATCATCACCACGGTGAGCGCCTGCGTGCGGGGCACATCCACATACTGCACCAGATAGGTAATGACGAACACCGCAAGCACGTTGAAGAACACGCCGTCGATCCAGCGCGCGCCCACGCCGAGCGCGATGTTGCCGGGGTGATCCTTGCAAACGCGCACGATGGGCAGGCTCTTGTGCTCGGTCTTGCCGCGTTCCTGCGCCTTGCGGAAGTCGGGGGTTTCGAGGATGTGCATGCGGATATAAAGGGCCACGCCCACCAGCACCACGCTGATCAGGAACGCGCAGCGCCAGCCCCATGCCATGAACTGCTCGTTCGAGAGCCCCCACGACAGGAGCGCCACCACGCCGGAAGAAAGGCACAGCCCCGTGGCAAGGCCCATTTGCGGGATGCTGGCGTAGAAGGCGCGTTCACGCTTGCTCGCGTATTCATAGGTCATGAGCACCGCACCGCCCCATTCGCCGCCCAGCCCAAGGCCCTGACAGAGGCGCAGGGTCTGGAGGATGATCGGCGCGGCAATGCCGATCTGGGCATAGGTCGGGACAAGGCCGATGCCGATGGTCGCCAGCCCCATGATGAGCATGGTCAGCACCAGCATGCTCTTACGTCCGAGCTTGTCCCCGAAGTGGCCGAAGACGAACCCGCCGAGGGGACGCGCCAGATAGCCGATGGCAAAGGTGCTGTAGGCAAGGATGGTGCCTATGAACGGGTCGGTGGTGGGGAAGAACAGCTTGTTGAAGACGATGCCCGCCACAACCCCGTAGAGAAAGAAGTCGTACCATTCGATGGTGGCTCCGAGCAGACTGGCAAGGACGACCTTGCGGATCTCCCGTTTGCTGGGTGCGCTCATGCGATGCTCCTTGGACGGCCTTCCGCCGTCCGGGTTGCCCGTCCGCCTCTTCCGCGGCGCCGGGTGAGGGATTCGCGGGGCGAGGCCGTCTGAGGATCCGCCGTCCGCTCATTAAAAATTTAATAAAAACTCCGCCTCATTTTCAATGCCGAAAGAGGCTCCGTTCCGCCCCTATTAGCATAATACCGCAGAAACCATGCCATCTAATCCGAGATATGGCAATATACCGTTTGTGTCTTTTTGTTGAAAAAATGAATTTTTCAAAAATACCCTTTTTCATCTTCTTTTTTTCACATATTGTAATTAAAAATTTAATATCCCCAAGCCCGGTTTGACACCTGAAAGGTCTGTGTCTATATGTTCCCCAAAACAACGAAAAAGAGGATGTCGTGAGCCCCAGAACCAGAGTCACCTTGGCTGATATAAGCAGGCAGTCCGGGTATTCCCCCGCCACCGTTTCCATGATCCTCAGCGGGCGGGCGGATGTTTCCTTCTCCGCCGATACCGTCCGCAAGGTACGGGAAACCGCCGAGGCCCTTGGTTACGCTCCCACAGCCAAAAAGCGGCCCTCCCTCTTCGATCGCAAGACAGTCCTCATCGTCTGCCCCAACGTCCTCAACCCCTATTATTCCACCATCGTGCAGGCCATCCAGCAGGCCGCAGCCGATAGGGACTGCGACACCCTTGTCTATACGACCTACCGCGACGCCGAAAACGAGATCCGCATCCTGAACGCGGTATCCGGCTCGGATCTTGCGGGCGTGGTGTTCACCATGATGCCGCAGTCCACCGAACTCGTGGAACGCGTGAACAGGCTCGTGCCGATTGTGGTCATCGGCGACCGCAACACCAGCCTCAATGTGGACACCGTGGAGATGAACAACTACAGCGCCGGGGCCATTATCGCCCACTATATGATCGGCCTTGGGCACAAGCACATAGCCTATATCTCCACCACCCTGAACGAGGCCAACTCCGCCCGCGTCCGCCGTCTGGAAGGCGTGCGCGACACCTACCGCGACGAGTGCCCGGAAGGTTCGGTGATCGTGCGCTCCCGCGAGGTGACGCCCAAGGAGGAGCGGGACAACATTTCCATCGAACACGCCGTCGGCTTCGAGCTGACCCGCAAATGCCTCGGCGAACGGCGGCGCGTCACAGCCTTTGTCGCGGTCAACGACATGGTGGCCTACGGCGTGCTCGACGCTATCCGGGCCGAAGGCCGCCGGGTTCCCGAAGACTACAGCGTGTGCGGGTTCGACAACATCTTCCCCTCGCAGTTCCTCCCCGTGGGCCTGACCACGGTGGAACACTACATCGCGGACAAGGGACGCAACGCTTTTGAAATACTTCACGCAAAAATGTCCGGCGAGTCGTCCGGCCGCAACATCACCCGCGTCGAATTCAAACACCACCTGATTGTCCGGGACTCGACCGCAGCCCCGCGCGGAGGGGGGAAATAGGGCCCAGACCCTGCCCCTGATGCGGCCACGGCCCTATACGGGGAGGGGAAAACACCATAAAGAAAAAACAAGAAACCACCCATATAGGGGTGGTTTCTTGTTTCGGCCGCCTCGCGCCATCAGCAGGCTGAAGCCCATAAAACAAAACGGTTATCTCATAAGATAACCGCTTCCCATCCCTGCACACCGCAATATCCTCCCCCGCCCCCCATCGGGACGGACTCCCTGCGTGCAGCCTCCCCACCAGCCGAAAGCCTTGGAATCGGGGGAGGGGAACCTTTCTCCAGAAAAGTTCCCCTCCCCCGGCTCTCCGTTCCCCCTCACCCATTCAGCGGGCACAACTCCCCATCACGGCCCATGACAAGCTCATGGACGGGGATGCCGCACTCCCCGGCGGCTTCACGGCAAACCGCCGCAATGCCCCGGCAACAGGGGACTTCCATACGCAGGGCCGTCACCGAGGCCGGGCGCGCCTCCGTAAACAGCGCAACGAGACGGGCGCGCATTTCCTGATTGTCCTCAAACTTCGGACAGGCGATCAGCACGACCTTTCCAGACGCGATCTCATGGAAACGGGCGGACGCGGGGGCCGAACAGTCGGCGGCAAGCAGGATGTCCGCATCCTTGAGGAACGGGGCGGACGGCGGCACGAGCCGCAGCTTGACGGGCCATGTCTGCCTTCTTTCGCCGACCGGCCCCGCCGCCTCGTTTCCCTGCGGCTTCCGGGGGGCGAATTCCTGCACGGTGGTCCCGGAACACCCGCAGCCGAGCGTCCCATGCGGCTCCTGCTTGCCGAGCGGCTGGAAAAGCTGCTGCCTGCGCGCCTCCTTCTGCCTCGCGACGTGGCGCATGGCTGCCTCCTCATCGAAGGGCGCGGCTTCCCGGCGCACGATGGCCAGCGCGTTCTGCGGGCACCCGGAAAGGCACGCGCCGAGCCCGTCGCAATAGCTGTCCGAAACCACCGCAGCCTTGCCGTCGATGATCGCAATGGCGCCCTCGGCGCAATCCAGCACGCACTGTCCGCAGCCGTTGCAGCGATCCCTGTCTATTTCAATGATGTTCCTATATTCCTTCATGGCGGATCCCTCCGGGGTTTTCTTTCCGTATGCCCATCCCTACACCCTACGGAAGCCCGGCGCCGTGATCAAGATCACGATTTTCCCCTTTGCCGCAAAACCGCTTGAAGAAGCGGATACTACGGCAAAAAAGCAGGGGCCCGTCATGGCATGTGGTTGTTTGTTCCCCACAGTATGCTGAAAAATACAGGCCTTTCCTCCAGTTTTCCGGCGATGGGCTTCATGCTTGGGGCATTTTATTGGTTGTTCCGTTGGACTTTTGAGAACGGCTGTGGCCTAGACCGTGTCGTTATTCTATATATAATTATTGGAAACTATTTAAAATAATCTTTTTTGTGACTTAAAAACAGTTCAATCATTTCAATAGATCATATCTAACTGACGACACGACCTAAAAAATGGCTGATGCTTTTTTCCTTGAAGTTTCAGAGGAATAACCGGTAAAATGCCTTAATCAGGGATTCCGCCAAGGAGAAAACTGGAGAAAAGGCCGTATGTCCACCGTGCTGTGGAGATGAAGCAGCCACACGCTCTGACGGCGCCTTGAGAAGCATCAACCATTTCCTATGGGACAGCCAAAACAAAAGCCCCTCCCGGCGTGAACCGGAAAGGGGCTGGGCTGCCCTGTTTTCAGGCGGCCTATTTGATGGCCTCAAGGAAACGGGCGGTAACCTGCGTCTTGCCCTTCATTTTGTCGATCTGTTCCGGGGTAAAGTTGCCGTGGCTGATGGAGAAGTCCACGATCTCGTTGAGGGCCTTCTGGACGCTGCCGCCAGGGGCGAACATGGCAAGCTGCTCGTCAAGGGTGAATACCGGATGGCTCTGGATGTCCGCAACAGCCATTTCAGGCGTCAGATCGCGGCCAGTCCATTCCTTGTAAAAACGGACGTAGTCGGCGGCAAGCTCCTTGGCGGGCTTGGCGCGCAGGGCTTCGATGCCGCGCATATACATCTTGAGGAACGCCTGCACCTGCTCAGGGTGCTGATCCGCAAAACGGCGGTTCGCCACCAGCAGGACAAGCTGCGTGATGCCGCAGTCCTTGGAATCCGCCACGGCCTTGAACCCCTTGGCCTCCGCTTCATAGGTCAGCGGCGCCCACAAAGCCACAGCATCGCCCACACCGCCGGTAAAGGCGCTCAGGGCCGGGGTGGGTTCCATTTCCTGAAGCTTCACATCCTTTTCGCCAAGGCCGAGGATACGCAGCCATGTGTCCAGCAGGTAATGCGCGGACGTACTTTTGGGGTACAAGATGTCGGCCTTCTGTACGGTTACGGCGGAACCGTACACATTGGGATAGGCCGGGTTCGTCCCCTTGGCCCCAAGGATGGGGCTGTCCTTGCGCACGTAAATGGCGTTGTTGGCGGATTCGTCATTGGCGACCGCAATGATGTACAGGTAGTCGCTGAGCGGCGTGGTCAGGGCGGGCACGGCGCCGCAGCCGGCGACGGCCCAGTCGTAGGCGGCAAGGCTTTCGACGATGTTCTTGCCCGAATCAAAAGGCATCATCGCCAGATCCAGCCCGGCTTCCTTGTCCCAGCCCTGCTGCTTGGCGTACCATGCCACAAAGGTTTCGTGTTCGCCCATCCAAGCGCTCGAAAGCTTGGCGGGCGCGGCCTGTACGGCGGGCGCCGACAAAAGGGCCAGCGCCAGCACGACAAGCAGCGACTTCATCTTTCCGAGGATCATGACAAAAACTCCGCAAGGTTGACATGAAGGGGAATCCCCCCGCGCGACGGATGGGCAAATCCGCCGCACGAAGGGCCCCCGGGAGGGCTTACATGAGCAGGTTCGGCAGGAACATCACCACCTGCGGGCAGACCGCGATAAGAATGATGAGCAGCCAGATTGTACACAAGTAGGGGAAGGCCTTCAGCGCCACTTCCTCAAGCTTCACGTCCGTGATCTTCATGGTGATGAACAGGTTCGCGCCAAAGGGAGGCGTCAGGAACCCGGTTTCGCAGCACACCACGAACAGCACGCCGAGCTGGATCGGATGGATGCCGAGGGCGTTCGTAATGGGCAGGAACACCGGCGCGAGCACCACGACCATCGCCAGCGTATCCGCCACGAAGCCGCACAGGAAGATGAAGAACGCGATGAGCAGCAGGGTGATCGTCGGGTCGGTGGAGATGGAGGCGAGGAACGCGCCCACGGTCTGGGGAATGTGGTACAGGGTGAGCAGCCGCGAGAAGGCCATCGAAACGCCGACCAGCACCGTGGCGGAACCGGCGAAGGCCGAAGTGCGGATAAGCGCCGAGGAAATGTTCTTCCACGTCAGCTTGCGGTAGACGAACAGGCCCACGAACAGCGTCCAGAGAACGCCCACTTCGGCGGCTTCGGTGGGGGTGAACACGCCGCAGTAGATGCCGCCGAGGATGATCGCCGGGGTCGCCAGCGCCCACTTGCCGTTCCAAATCGCCTTGAGCAGGCCCAAAGCGGAAAACTTTTCACCGGTGCCCTGATAGCCGCGCTTGCGGGCGATGCAGTAGGCGGTGACGCACATGGCGGTAGTCAGCACGAAACCGGGGATGAACCCGGCCATGAACAGCCCGGCGATGGACGTATTCGCCACGACGCCGTAAATGATCATCGGGTTGCTCGGCGGGATCAGGATGCCGAGCGTCCCGCCCGTGGCGGAGACGGCGGCCGCGTCGTCCTTGCGGTATCCCGCGCTGATCATGCCGGGGATCATGATGCTGCCGATGGCGGCCGTGGTGGCGGGGCCGGATCCGCTGAGCGCCGCAAAGATCATGCAGGCGAGGATGGTCACCATCGCGAGGCCGCCGCGGATGTTGCCCACCGCCTTCTTGGCGACTTCAATGATTTCGCCGGTGATCCCGGCGGGCTCCATGAGGAACCCCGCCATCACGAAGCCGATGGTGGCGATGAGCGGGAACTGGTCCATGCCGGTATACAGGTTCTGGGGGATGAACTCCATCGGGAACGGCATCCCGATCATCGAAATGATGGACGCAAGCCCGATAACCCCGAACAGGGGCAAGCCAAGCAACATGAAAAAGAGGAATGACAAAACGAGCAGCATGGCTTAATCCCCCCTGCCTTCAAAGTGAAGCGTCTTGTTCCGAAAATCGCGGTACAGGCCCTGAAGCACGCGGAACGTCGTAACGGCCATGCTGAGCGGGATGATCAGGTAGGCGTACATCACATTGATTTCAAGGGAGGCGGAAACCTGCTTGAAACGGGTCATGTTTTCGAGCATGTTGATGCTGTAGTAAAAAACGAGCATGCAGAATGCGGCGAACGAAAGCTCGGAAACCACGTAGCAGACTTTCACCAGACGCGGGAAATGCTTTTCCAGCGTATCCATGAGCATGAGGATGCGGAGCTGCTCCTTGCGCTTCACCGCAATGGCGACGCCGAGGTACGACGCCCATACGAACAGGTAACGGCAGAGCTCTTCAACCCATGAAAACGATTTGCCGAGCAGGAACCGGGAAAACACTTCCGTCCCCAAAAGGATGATGAGCAGGGACAGCATTATTGAAACGCAAAATTCTTCGGCCCATTCGTCGAGCCAGCGCAAAACCTTCATGATACCTCCCGGAGAAATGGCGGGAAGGAAGCCCTCCCCGCCGGGGACAGCTTACTTCTTCGCCAAAGCTTCCTTCTTGGCCAAGACGATGTCGACGACAGCCTTGCCCTTGGCGGCGTCGCCATCGCCGATAACGTCATAGCACTTGGGCCACGCGGTGCGGCCAAGGCGGATCCATTCCGGGAGGTCTTCAACCACGCCGAGCAGTTCCATGCCGTGTTCCACCATCAGCTTGTCGTCGGCTTCAAGCATGCCCGCGACCTTGGTGCGCTCATATTCCATAGCCTCCCTGCCGGCGCGGATCAGGGCGTTGCGCTCCTT